>NZ_DATNPA010000060.1:0-3779 GCF_036703385.1 Allocoleopsis sp.
ACATAGGAATTTGAATCACAAAACGACTCCGGCTCCCAACTTCCGTACTCCACTCACCCACCGGTTTACAGCGTAGAATCGGATTGAGCCAGCGGTGCATCAAAGTCTGGTCAGTGATACAGCGCTCTACAACCGTAGCGCTGGCCTTGATTTGGATTGACTGTTCAAAAACTTGAGCGTTTGACTGTGACATTGAAATGTTCCCGAGCGGATCGAGGACGGATAATATGGCTCTACTGGAAAGCAAAGAAAGTTCAAGCCTGAAAAACCAGTAAATTTTGCATTTTTGTGGCTTAATTATCCATAAGGATAGAGGTAAAGCCGCGACTCTAGGTTTAAAATTGCCCCTGGATTCCTCAGGCTGTTAATCTTTAGTTCCCTGCATCTCTATTTAACCAAGACACTCTATTCATTGAGAGGATAAATAGCATCAATCACGTTCAGCACTGTGATCACACATACCATGTAGCTGGTTTGTGAAATTTGAGAATAGCGTTAAAAGGAAGACTATGAATGAAATATGGAAAGGTATAGTCCAAACGGTGAGAGTGGATGTGCCGCTCCAGGTACATGCCCTTTTGGCACAAGCACCGACTCAACCGGTGACACCGGTTCAACCCGGAGTATTTGAGACGGGGACAACCTATGTTGAGGGACTGTGGCAAAGTATTTGGGCCTTCATGCCTAGATTGTTAGGTGCGCTCGCCATCCTAGTGGTTGGGCTTCTCATCGCCCTGATTGCTTCGTTTATCACCCGATCGCTGCTCAATCGCACCCGTTTGGACAACAAAATAGCCGACTGGATCACGGGTCGGCAGGAGGGAGTGGAGGCTCCTCCCATTGAGAAGTGGATATCCAGCGCGGTGTTTTGGATCGTCATAATCTTTACTGTAGTTGGCGTTCTACAGCAACTACAGCTAGAAGTCGTTTCTCAACCCCTGAATAACTTTCTCAACCAAATTCTGATCTTTTTACCCAAGCTCTTAGGAGCATTGATCTTTTTAGGGGTAGCTTGGCTAGTGGCGACATTAGTCAAGATGGTAACAACGCGGGCGCTGCGGTTGTTTCGCTTAGATCAGCGTTTAGGCCAGCAAGTCAGACCACCAGACGCTTCTGGAGAAACTTCCGCTCCCCCAACTGCTCAATTTTCGCTTTCGGAAACGATTGGCAATGCCCTGTACTGGTTCATTTTTCTCCTATTTCTGCCCTTAATTTTAGACAGCCTCGGTTTGCAGGGAACAACCTTGCAACCCTTGCAGCTGATGCTGAACCAAATTCTGGGAATTGTGCCCAATATTTTGGGAGCGATCGCGATCGCAGCGGTGGGTTGGTTTATTGCACAAGTGGTGCGTCGCATTGTCACCAACTTACTATCGGCAGCCGGCGCTGACCAAATCGGGAGTCGGTTTGGACTCCAGGCCACAACGGGAAGCCAGTCCCTCTCCTGGCTGGTTGGAACGGTTGTCTACGTCCTAATTTTGATTCCTACAGCGATCGCAGCTCTCCAGAGGCTACAGATCGATGCGATTTCAGTGCCTGCGATCGCGATGTTAAACCAGATTCTCAATGCGATTCCCAAAATCTTCACAGCCGCATTGATTCTAGTCATCGCTTATCTCATAGGGCAGTTTCTCAGCGATTTAGTGACCAATATCCTAACCAGTATTGGCTTCAACAATGTCTTCCAGTGGCTGGGTATCCCGACAACCCGCGTTACCCGTACCAGACCAGTTGCTCCACTTGAGGACGACTATGGACTCCCAAACCCAACCCCCACAATGGGTTCACAGACTGTACTACAGCCTTCAACAGTGCCCACTCGGACACCCTCAGAACTGGTGGGAATTATCGTCTTAGTCGGCATCCTGTTGTTTGCCGCCGTCGCCGCAACGAATGTCTTGCAGTTTGAAGCCTTGACCTTAATTGTGACCGGCATTCTGGTGATTGCGGGTCGGATTCTGGCTGGGTTAGTGGTATTTGCCATTGGCTTGTGGCTAGCGAATCTTGCCTTTAACTTGATTACCAGTTCCGGCTCTCACCAATCTAGAATCTTGGGACAGACCGCTCGGATTGCGATTATCGCCTTGGTATCCGCGATGGCATTGCAACAAATGGGCATTGCCAGTGACATTGTTAACTTAGCCTTTGGACTGCTCTTAGGTGCAATTGCAGTTGCTATTGCCCTTGCCTTTGGTTTAGGGTCTCGCGATATTGCTGCTGCTCAACTTCGGGAATGGCTCTCTTCTTTCAAAGGGAACCGACCGTTTGACAGGGAATAAACCAGGATTAACACAGCACCTCTAAAGTAGGGTGCGTCTCAACGCACCCTACCATTCAGCTTTCGTTCGCCCCCTCACTTTCATCTGGCCTCTGTCTGACCGCCTCTCTCTTAAAACAGTACATTCAGCATTCTTGTACGATATTGAGATTTAGATTATCTGAACGCCGATATAATAAGCTGAAGCTATATTGTCAATCCAAATCGAAAACTATGACACAAGTTATCGAAGATTGGATTGACAGGCTGCCTTCGCTTTCCTCCCCAAGTTCCGCTTCGCTGCACATGGGGACTTCTCGCGAAGAAAGTTAAAAACAAGTCGCGCCCATTTAGAGAGCTGACGCTCCACTCGCACTCAGAACAATAAAGCAACACCTATTCACACAAGAGGGAAGAATGCCTTTCACTGCCAGTGTCATTTCTGCTAAGGAATGGGGTGCCAGAGCCCCAAAACAGTGGCCAGAGGAAACTAGACCGCAATATATCATCGTCCACCATACCGATACTCCCAATCCTCCTAAGGATTTATCTAGAGGAACCGTGGAGGGAGCGAAACAATTTGCCAGGAGTATTCAAAGTGCCCACATGAATGAGTTTGGCTGGAATGATTCCGGTCACAACTTTTTAAACACGACTGGCGGAATCTTGCTTGAGGGTAGACAGGGTTCTTTAGATGCTGTTAAACGGGGGCGTTGTGTCCGTTCAGCCCACGCTGGCAATGCCAAAGGCAACGAGTCACCAGGGATTGAAAATGAAGGCAACTTCATGACCTACCAGATGAATACCAAGCAGTGGGAAAGTTTGGTTGAGTTGTGCGCTTCGATTTGCTCGTCCTGCAAAATTGAGCCAGATAACATCAGAGGACATCGAGACTTTTCCCCAACGGATTGCCCCGGTAACTGGTTATACAGTCAATTGCCCCGATTGCGTCAAGATGTACGTAAACGACTTGGCGCACCAGTTGATGACTATTTGCGGGAAGGCGCTACAGGTGCAAAAGTCAAAGAACTACAGCAACGTCTCAAAGCGCAAGGCTTTAACCCCGGTCCCATTGACGGCATTTTCGGCACGGGTACGGTTCAAGCGGTCATTTCCTTTCAGAAGTATCACGGATTAGATCCAGATGGTGTAGTGGGTCCATCAACTTGGAAGTTGCTGACGAGTACGCCGACACCGAAGGAAGAACCGCCCAGTACGATCGATATGCTTGATACTTACCTGCTGTATCGCAGCTTACCTCATCAAAATCAAGCTATTCAATGGCTGCAAGGACAACTCTCAAAACCCGTTTTGGAAGAGTTTTCCAAACGGTGGGACAATAAACCTTCTGCGTCTTCATCTTCATCCTCATCCCCAGCTTCATCCCCATCTCCAGCTTCATCCCCATCCCTATCCTTTCTTCCCCTCCGAGAAGGAGCTAAAGGCTCACCCGTCAAACAACTTCAGGAGCGCTTGCAACAGCTAGGATTTGAACCTGGGATACCTGATGGAGACTTTGGCT
>NZ_DATNPA010000061.1:0-7342 GCF_036703385.1 Allocoleopsis sp.
AGTCAGAAGGGATATCCTCCAGTTCGTCCGGCTTTTTGGGGTAACAGTGATGACTCTACATTCTGGGCGATAGATGATGCGTTCTTTTTGGGGGATGCACTACTGGTTTGTCCCGTGTTTGAAGACGGGGCGCGTTTGCGAAATGTCATCCTTCCCAAGGGACGTTGGTATAGTTTCTGGAGTGACGAAGTCTTCGAGGGTGCAACAGAAGTTGCGATCGAGGCTCCTCTAGAACAGATGCCACTGTTGGTGAGAGCGGGAACAATACTCCCGATGGAATCAAACCACCAATTGATGCTTCACCTCTACCCACCCGTGCAAGAAAGTAGCGAAGGTTGTTTGTACAGTGATGCGGGGGATGGATACGCCGAGTGGCGACTGGATCGATTCCGCATGGTGCGGGATGAGAAGGGTTTGGAGTTAACTTGGGAGCCGCAAGGAGATTTTGCGTTTCCCTATGAGAGCGTACAACTCCATCTTCACGACTTTGAGTTGCAGCAAGTTTGGGTGGATGATGCGGCAGTGTCTGTGGAAGGAAACTATGTGGAGTGCGCTCCCTTTGGGCAAGTTCGTTGGCAAGGGAAATTTCTCTAGATAGTCCCGCTTGATTGCAAGTCTGTCAACGGCTCCGGGAGTAAAATACGGGGGCTTCCAGCCTAAACAGCTAGAAGCCCGGAGTTAACCAGACTCAGTCAAAGCTGACCGCCCAGACTATAGAATTTGTGAGGTAGTCTCAAAGTGCCTTCATGATTCACTGCGATCGCCCAAGGGACATCGATACAGCTGAACACCCTGTACTACTAGGGCTGAACAGTCCGAGAATTCGTCTGTTTATCGATACTGCGGATACGACTGAGTGGCAAAACTGGCTGCCAACGGGTTTATTTTATGGCGTAACTACAAATCCCCTATTGTTAGAACGCGCTCAGGTTACCTGTTCTGTTGAGCAGTTGAAGGAGTTAGCTAAACAAGCGTTGAATTTAGGAGCCAAAGAAGTCCAGCTTCAGAGTTGGGGAACCTCAATTGATCGGTTGATGAAAACAGGTGAGCTTTTGGCTGCCATTGATAAGCGAGTTGTGGTGAAGGTACCGATTACCAAAGTTGGGACTGAAGCTGCCTATCGGCTGATGGCTCAAGGAATTCGGATTACGCTAACTGGGGTTTACGCTGTCCACCAAGTCCTGATTGCTGCTGCTTTGGGTGCAGATTACGCAGCTCCTTATCTCGGCAGAATAAACGATTTGGGGCGTAATGGGCGTGACGATTTGGTTGCAATGCAGAGGGAAATAGCAGGTGTTGGTAGTGCAACTCGAATTCTAGTTGCCAGTATTCGTAGCGTAGATGATATTGCATTTCTGGCAACTCAAGGACTAGATACCTTTACATTTTCGCCTGCGATCGCTGAAGCATTTTTCAACGTTACGGCGACGAACCAAGCGGCGGCTGACTTTGAGCAAGCTGCTCGCCGCATGGGCGCACAATAGCAGCTACAGCAGCAGATTAAGATATGGCAAGGATATGGCAAGCGTTAATCTGCCCTCCGGTTGCAATAGCGAAGCGCTGCTGCTTTCAGCAGATCGCGGGGACAAAATCTAAATAATCCATCTATGCAAAAATAGGTTGCAAATCTAATACAAATCCAGGTAAAACCTCTTCCCCCGATAACGTCGCAGGAGACTGTAAAACTTCAACCACTTGATTCGGACGATAAATTTCTACTTGCCGAGTTCTCGGAGCAATCAACCACCCCAACCGCAGCCCATTATTAACGTACTCCTGCATTTTTGACCGCGTTTCTTCCACATCATCTGTTTCCGAAACTAGTTCTACGGCAAAATCAGGACACAAAGGCAAAAATTTCTTGCGTTGGGCAGGCGTTAACGCTTCCCATCGATCCATTGATACCCACGCTACATCTGGAGAACGAGTCCCCCCCTTGGGCAATCGAAACCCCGTAGAAGAATCGAAGGCTTTCCCCAAACAAGTTTGACGGTTCCAATACCAAAGCTGTCCGTCTAACTCAAAATTGCGCTCGCCTGTTTCTCCCCCCGTAGGCGGCATAATAATTAATTCTCCCTTAGCCGTGAGTTCTAGCTGCAAGTCTTGGTTAGCCGCAGCCAGTTGTTCAAATTGCTCGTCAGTTAGTTTGAGAACTGGGGGTAATTGTAAAGTTAAAGCACTCATATGACTCGCATAATACTCCGCTCTTTATTATTAACAGCGACAATAACTTGTTACTGATGACAAATAATTAGTTACTGTACAGTTGAAAGTGGTTGGTAACGCCACAATAGAAAAATGCTGGAATTACACTGTCACACAACCTACTCTGACGGCACCCTGACTCCAACCCAACTTGTCCAAGCGGCGGTTCAGGCCGGAGTCTCTGCCCTAGCGATTACTGACCATGATACGCTGTCCGGTTGGGATGAAGCGATCGCTGCTGCCAAACCTTACAACCTGGAGATTGTCCCCGGTGTAGAATTGAGTACCGTTCACTGCGATCGCTCCCTTCATATCCTAGGCTTTTACCCCGATGCAGATAAGCTCAAAGCCCCGTTATCGGAACGCATAGAGGGACGTAAGCGCCGTGCCCATGAAATGGTCGCTAAACTCGCAGAACTGGGCTATCCCATTTCCCTGCCCGAACTAGGGGAAGGAATAGCACCCAGTCGTCCCCATCTAGCCAGAGCACTGGTGGAGGCAGGATATTGTCAGTCTATGGAGAAAGCCTTTGACCGTTTGCTGGGTGATAACCAACCGGCCTACGTGCAGTACGATAAATTCTCAATTTCTGAGGGTATTGCTCTGCTTCGTAACTGCGGTGCTGTTCCCGTATGGGCACATCCCTACCTATTCCGAGGCGGTGCAGTAGAGGATGTACTCAAGGAACTGGTTGATGCGGGTTTGATGGGAATCGAGATTTACCATCCCAGCCACACCACAAAACAGACGAAAAATCTTAAGGCATTGTGTGTTGAATATGGCTTATTAATGACAGGTGGTAGCGATTATCATGGGCCTAGCCCTGACGGTAAAGCACAAAGTATCAGCTTAAATATGATGCAATTACCGTTATGCTTACTCAACTCCATTAAACAGGCTGCTCAAAGTTTAAAATAAACATTTTTATTGTTCTTATAAGTTACTGACTGTAAAAATATCTTCATCTCCTAGTTACCTGTTGTTCCAAAATTTAGTCTTCTTTGATTTGGTATTACCTACGGTCAGTTCAAATATTGGCACAGATTTGGCGCGGCTATTCTTGAGATATTTCTACAGTAGTGATTAGGCCAACTCAAGCAGATAAAACAAAAATGCCTCACAATCGCCAGTCAACTTTACTATGTTCTAGTCTTTTATCCACACTTATTTTATTGGGTGCCTTTGGAGATGGAAGAGTAGAGAGCGCCGAGTCTTCAAAGTTATCAAAACTTGCAACAATATCAACTACACAGTCGATTCAATCCCCATCCATAACACACTCATCTGCCGAGTCAAGCATAAGCCAATTACAAATAGGACAACTATCCTCACAGGCTAATACAGCGACTCTAAACAAAGTCAAAGTATTTTTTCCGAAGAATCCACAGAGCAATAATAATCTTAGCTATGTTGAGCCAGTGGTTCGGACAACTCGAACTCAAAATTTAGCCCGGTTTGCTGTAGAACAAATAATTGCAGGGCCGACCCGTGCTGAAAGGCAAAAAGGCTGGGTACCTGCGATTCAGTTAAAAGGTAGCTCTAACTGCGGTTCTGATTTTAAGCTATCTATGTCCAATGGAGTCGCCAAACTACAATTGTGTCGAATCATGCCTTCGGGAGGCATTGGAGATGATGCCCGTGCCACCAGTTCTTTAACGGCTACACTCAAGCAATTTACTAACGTTAAGTCTGTGATTATTCTCGACAAAGACGGCAATTGCTTTGGGGATATGAGTGGAGATAATAGGTGTTTGAGCAATCAAAGGTAAAGTAACTCTCCCATTTGAGAGGGTCAATTCAGAGATTGACCCAAACTGGCACAGCTTAGCCCTTCCGTTTTCTACCATTGGCACTATAGACAGTTGTTTAAAACCCAAGGAATAAACATGTTGAGTTCGCACCAGTCAACTCTGCTACTTTTTGGTCTTGCATCCACACTTATATTTTTAGGTGCCTGTGCGGGTGGAGGCGTCAGTGTTACTGAATCCTCTGATTCACTGCAACCTGCCGCTACTCCAGTAACGTTCTCACCGACACAAACCCTATCAATTGCATCCCAATCCAAGTCAGAAAACACCTCAGCCAAGCAGCAAACCAAACTAACAGCACAATCAAAACTATCGATTAATAGCATTGGGCCGATTCGAGTGGGGATGAGTGTGGCTCAAGCTGAGACGGCGGCGGGAGTTAAGCTGACTCGTCCTGATAATAGAGGGTGTTCCTATATCAGACCTCAAGGGAACAACTATGATTTCCTGATCATGGTTACAAATAACCGCATCGCCCGTATTGATGTTCGAGGAAACAGCCGCATTACGACGATTAGTGGTGCACGAATTGGTGATATGGAATCTAAAATCAAGTCACTCTATCCAGGACAGATTACAGTCACTCCTCACAAGTATCAGCCAAAGGGTCATTACCTAATATTTATACCCAAAGACCGCAACGAGGCTAACTATCGCATTATATTCGAGACGGATGGGACTCGCGTCACGAGTTTTCGAGGTGGAAAACGGCCTGAAGTGGAGTGGGTTGAAGGATGTTCCTAAGCAGATGAATTAATTAGGAACTGTGAGTGGTTTTCCGTTATCAGAAGGACTCAACTGAAGTAAAAAAGGAACGGCATGATCGACCCAGTCTTTAATTGATGTGTAATTGGCAGCGTCTTCTCCGTAGCAAACTTCCAGCATCTTGGTATGAATGATGCCAGGATTGAGGGGAATTGCTGCCATCCCGTCGGGTAGTTCTTGAGCGAGCGATCGCGTCAATCCTTCAATTGCCCACTTAGAAGTACAATAGGATGCTACTTGAGGAGAGGTAGAACGACCCCAGCCTGAACTAAAGTTAACAATAATACCAGTTCCTTGCTCGATCATGGCTGGAACCCAGTGGCGAATCACATTCGCTACCCCCTTGATATTGACATCAATTAAGCGAGAAAAATCCTCACTAGGAATTTCCCAAAGTGGTGCTAACTTGTTTATCATTGCGGCATTGTTAATCAACAAATCAGGGGGTTTATAATCACTGAGTATTTGCTTTGCCCAATTCATCACCTGCGCTTCATCCGCAACATCTAGTGTTGTAAACTTGTGGGGTGAACCAAACTTCTCGTTCATTTGCTCCACTGCTGCCTGTGAACGAGCACAACCTACAACGGTATGCCCTAACTGAATAAATCGCTCAGTCATAGCTTGACCGAGTCCCTGACTAACACCTGTAATGACGATTAGTTTTGTCATTGTCACCTTTTAATTCTTAATTTTTCAGAAGTTGACCTTCTGATTAATTTATGGCTGGGAAAAGCGAGAAGTCATCTATAAACTGGATGAGATGCAATAGGGCTTAACAGTTCCTCCACACTCACAATACTGGATCGACAGCCTGGATTAAGCGGTCAACTTCCTCTATCGTGTTGTAATGCACCATACTAACTCGCACGACTCCTCCCTGCTTTTCTAAACCCAAGTATTCAATCAATCGCTTCGCATAAAAATCTCCAAAGCGAATCCCAATATTGTACTTGTCAACATGTAGCGGAATCGTCTCGCTATGGGTTTCCTTTACCACAAACGAGATAGTTGGAACTCGTGAAGCGCGATTAGCTTGGGGTTGACCAATGATGCGAATATTGGGTTTACTTGTCAGGTACTTCAGGAAGCGATCTCCAATTTCCTCTTCCTGAACGCTTATCACCTCAAACGCTTGCACCATCTGGTTTCTCAAATCAGCAGCCGCTTGCTCACCATAGGCATGTTGTGCTAGTTCGCTTAAGTAATCACATAGACCTAGCATTCCATAACTCAGTTCAAAATTGACATTCCCTGGCTGAAATTTGTAAGGAATGGTGGCTTGGTCAATAAAGTAATGATTTATCCCAGGTATTGCTAATAAATCCTCTTGTTTTCCATAAAGTAGAGCGTAATGCGAACCATAAACTTTGTAGAAGCTAAACGCATAGAAATCCACATCCGAATCTTGGACATCTACCAAGCGGTGAGGTGCATAGGCAACACCATCAATACATACCTTTGCTCCATAGCTGTGGACAAGTTGGGTAATCTCTTTGACAGGATTGATTGTTCCTAATAGGTTAGAAGCATGAGTGAAAGCAACAAGACGAGTTCGGTTGCTTAGCAATGGCTCTAAATCTTCGAGATGTAACTGTAAAGTTTCAGGATTAATCCGCCATACTTTAATCGTAATTCCCTGTTTTTCCAGGTCAACCCAAGGGCCAATATTCGCCTCATGGTCACAGTTCGTTACGATGACTTCATCACCCGGATTCCACGTCTTGCTAATACATAGCGAGAGAATCCGTATCATCAACGTGGTGGATGAACCCATCACCACCTCTGAGGGTGACTTGGCATTAATTAAAGTTGCCATTCCTTGAGCGGCTTTTGCCACGCGATCGCCTGCTAGTTGCGAGATAGCATAAGAAGCTCCCAACTGAACATCGGAAGTCAGTAAATATTCGCTAATTCGCTCTACTACTTGCTTGAGAGTTTGTGAACCTCCAGCATTATCAAAAAACGTCCAATCACCAGCCAGAGAGGGAAACTGTTGGCGGACAAAGTCAATAGGGAAGGATGATTGATGAGTTATCGTCGGATTCATAAAGAAGATACTCTTGCACAGATAGCTTTAAGGATTTGCAGCAGCTCGATAGAACGTTCCGGGTAAATTATATTCAAGTCTGGAAAGAGTTGATAAGTTGAAGGATTTCCTTAGATGTTGGATTTTGGATGCGAGGATTGTGGGATACACGCGGTCACGTTGTATTTATGTTAACGTCCCAAAAACCAGGGGAATAGTAGACCTCATGCATGAGAGACTTTCGCACTCTTGAGGGTAAAGGAATTTTTCTTTTCTTTCCCCTTCTCCTTTAAGCTTTTCCCTGACTTCTGTAAGCAGTCTATTCTCAACGGGTGCATCCGTTTTTGCAAATATACTTCCGTAGGGGCTTTCCTGCCGTTTGCTGTTAACGCACCTTAGCGTAGTGGTAGGGGAAACTCAGGAGCAAACTTGTCTCTCAACCGAGCGTCTGCTTTTGCTAAGCTTACCGAGGATCATCAGACGGTAGGTGATTGAGGAGTATGCCTAAATTATGAGACAAAGTGTCGGATTGGCT
>NZ_DATNPA010000062.1:0-14677 GCF_036703385.1 Allocoleopsis sp.
AAAGGCGACATAGGTTGAAACAATAACAATCGGATTAATAGTGGGTGATGCCAGCAAAAACCCAAGCGCTACGGGAGTGGGTGCACCTTGAAGCAACAGACGCCTCGCCACTGGCACATTGCCACACTCACACACTGGGAAGACAAGACCCCCAAAACTGCCCACAATCGCTCCTAGCAATGGGTTTCGAGGCAAAGCTGCCATCAACTTGCGCTCATCCTCGACCAAAAATAGCAGTAAGCTAGAGAGCAAAACTCCTAGGAGCAAGAAAGGAATAGCCTCGACCAGCAAACTCAAGAATAGAGTAAAGGCGTTGTTCAACTGATTCATGCGTTCGGCTTATCTGATGGTATTTTTCCCTGGATGAAGGCAAGCTTCGCCATTTTATCGAAAAAGAATATTACTCTTAATTCAATTAATGCACTCCCTGACACGGATAAATTGAGAAAAGTTGCAACATCATAGCTGAACGTCATTATCTAGAATCAATACTCCGAGAACTATCACTATACGATTTTCAAGTTGAATGTTCTCATCCGGTTCAGGCAGTTGCTTAAACCTTCCACGACAATCCGTGCTGCCAAGAGTCATTGTCACAGAGCAGAATCAGTTTGTGGGACTGTACAACGGCATTTAGGGTAGGTGATCATACCAAGCTGTTCATGAGCGATTGCGCTCGTGAAGGCGACAAGAAACACTAGGAGGTAGAATTCCCTTAGCGTCAGGGTTTCAGAAAGTGTTTCTTAGAAGTTGCATTCATACGTAGCAGATTCATTTTCTTCGTGTCTCCGTGTCCCCGCGTCTGGGCGTCTGTCTCAACTACTATTTGAAACTTAGAAGCTCAGTTCCAGCTCTTGGCTTCTATAAAGTTTCTTTTTCATTTTTGTATATTTTTTATTTTTTATTAAGACAAAAACGTTCTCATTAAGGATAACCAAAATTTAACCTATAGTTAGTAACTTTATAGGTTATAACGAGTTAAGTTGTTGAAGATGCTCTATTAAATTGGAGCTTGCTTTAATCATCAAAATTGCATATTAAATTAAAGATAAAAAATTGTTGAATCTTATATAGATGATGTCAATCTAGTGGATTTTCTTATGGTTGCCTTAAAGGAGCCCTACACGAAGTTACCAGTCTCTCCCCAACCCAAAAGTTACAATCTTCGTCTGGAGTCAACACTGCAAGACCTCTCACTCTACGATTGTCAAGTTGAATGTTCTCATCCAGGTAAAGAAGTTGCTCAGATCTTTCACGAGAATCCGTTGCTGCCCGGAGTCATTCTCACAGAACAGAGTCAGCTTGTTGGCATGATCTCACGGCGTCGCTTTTTAGAACAGATGAGCCGTCCCTATGGACTGGAACTGTTCTTGAAGCGTCCTCTCCATTCGTTGTATCGTTTTGCCAGTGCAGAAGTTTTGAAACTCCAAGGCGAAATGCCGATTGTGGAAGCCGCTCGCCGTTCGTTACAACGCCCTGCTGAAATGCTCAACGAACCCATTGTAGTTGAATTGGCAGTGGGAACATACCGCTTACTGGATGTGCATCAGTTATTAGTGGCTCAGTCACACATTCATGAGTTAACAACCCAACTGCTAAATGAACAAACTCAAGCTCAGCTCATTCAAACTGAAAAAATGGCAAGTTTGGGACAAATGCTAGCCAGTATTGCCCATGAGATAAAAAATCCGGTTGGCTGCATTACCTGTAATTTTGAATTTCTTTCTAACTACTGTGAGAGGCTTCTAGCAGTTTTGTCAGCCTATGAAAGTGAGATAACCGACATATCGCATAGTCTAGCTGAGCTAAAACAAGACTCTGATATTGATTTTATCCTGGAAGATTTACCCAAAATTTTGAACAGTATGGGAGCGGGGTCAGAGCGACTCACAAAAATTGTAGGAGGCTTGCAATACTTCTCCCATTTGAGTGAAACAAAGCGTCAGTTAGCAGATATTCATGAATGTATTGAGAATACTTTAATTATTTTAAATAATCGAATTAACAAGTCGAGTGTTAAAATTATTAGAAATTATGAAGATATTCCGTTAGTTAATTGTTACTCAGGTCAGCTGAGTCAAGTGTTCATGAATCTCATCAGCAATGCCATTGATGCCCTCACGGATAAGCGATCTGAGCAAGGTACTGATGTGATGATATGGCAACCTCAGGTTGAGATTCACACCGAAATTGTGGAAAGGACAGATACTGAGTGGCTGTCAGTAAGAATTGCTGATAATGGTTCTGGGATGCCCCCCGAAATTCAACAGCGGATTTTTGAAATGTTCTTCACCACTAAGCCAGTGGGCAAGGGAACTGGCTTAGGTTTAACGATTAGCCATCAGATCGTTACACAAAAACATAGGGGAGAATTACTATTACATTCTCAGCCTGAGCTGGGTACAGAATTTCAGATTCTACTGCCATTAGATTAGTGGGTAAAGCGGGCAGGTCGGAAGTTGGCAAGAAGTTGACGCATTGTTACCTTCAACATTCAACCTTCTAACCTTCAACCTATTTAAGTTCTGGATGACTCGCTTCTGGAGAAGAAGCCCCCATCTTGCTAATGGTGGCGAGTAACTGGTATAAACGCCCGAAGTCTCGTTGGTTGAAGTAAAAGACTAAGCGAGGTAGATCAGCCGTTTCATCGGGTAATTCTTGAGGTAAAGCCTTACTTTTTTGAATCCGTCCCTTAACCAAGATGTCGCTAAAATTCTCATTGAGCTGTTCAACTTGGTCATCCGATAGCTCGGATTTGAGGCGAATGACAAATAGATCGCCCACATAGCGGCTGGAGTGATAGAGTCGGTAGAAGCTATCGATCGCCTCGTAAGCCACATTTAAATCATCGGTGACAGTATAAAGACCACAATCTTCAGGACTGATTAACCTCCTTTGGATTAAATGCTTGCGAACATAAGCATCCCAGTCTTGCCAGTAGCCTCCACCGGGTTTATCGATTAACACTACAGGGATTGGCCCGGAGCGCCCAGTTTGGCAAAGGGTTAAACACTCAAAGGCTTCATCCTGGGTACCAAAGCCACCTGGAAATAGACCAATCGCATCACTTTCCCTCAGAAAGAAGAGCTTGCGTGTAAAGAAATACTTGTAATTAATCAGTTTGGGGTCGCCTTGAATAATAGGATTCGCTCCTTGCTCGAACGGCAGGTGAATATTCAGTCCAAAAGACATTTCCGGACCCGCGCCTTCATGCCCTGCTTCCATAATGCCACCCCCAGCACCGGTCATCACCATAAATCCCTGCTGCGCTAAATAACGGGCAAACTCAGCTGCCAGCTTATATTCTGGGGTATCGTGAGCTATGCGGGCGGAACCGAAGATTGTAACTTTCCGAACATGCCTGTAGGGATAAAAAACTTGAAACGCTCGCTCCATATCCTGAATGGAAGCGGTTAAGATTTTCCAGTCTAAGCGATCAATCTCCTCCCCAGCCAAACGAACTATCAGGGATAGCGCCCGTTGAATCCATTTTCCATGTTTTAGATGGGGCAGTTTCTCTACCAGTGCCGTTAATTGCGTTTGAAGTGACTTAATGGCAGGGTCAGAAGGAGATTGAGTCATAACTTCATTAACCTACGGCACTCTATTGTATCGAGATTCTCAAGAGCCTGGGAACCTCCTGTAGTATGGAATACTAAATCCCCCTTGATAAATTCTTGTCTTGTTGCATAAATAGAAATCTTGTAGGGTGGGCATCTTGCCCGCCCTGTAGGAGTGTACAGGCGTACAGTTTGATTGGCCTAGCGCAAAACCTACGGCATGGCAAACAGTCGTTGCTAAGCAAGGTGCATCTATAAAAGCTAGCCTGTAATCTAGAAGAATGCGATGACTAGAAATGTTGAGATCGCTGGTGCTGTATCGCGCCCCACTGGGCTAAGGGCTTTTCCAAAAAGTTCGAGTTACCTCATTTTGTGTAACCAACGACACTACAAACCACTGGTTACGGGCGAGCTGTATGCTCACCCGACCTGAGATAGCGGGATATTTTTTTGCGTAAGTCCCTCAAACAGAACTGAGCGTCACCCTAATTCGTAATTAGGAATACTTGCTACACGAGAAGCAAGCTACGTACTTCGTAATTAAAGAATGATCGTCGCTCCCGACCTAAGGAATATCAATCATGTTCAGGTAGGGTTAAATTTCCATCTGAACATCAATTACGAATTACGAATTTTTAGATGTATTTTTCCAAGGTATTCGCCAAAGTGGTCTTGGGAACTGCTCCCACTACCATATCTACGCGCTGACCTCCCTTGAAAATCATTAAGGTTGGGATGCTGCGTATACCGTACTGGCTGGCGACATTGGGATTCTCGTCTGTGTTGAGCTTAACGACCTTGACTTTGCCTTCGTACTGCTGCGCAATTTCATCCACGACAGGCGCAACCATTCGGCAGGGCCCGCACCAGGGAGCCCAAAAATCAACTAAGACGGGAATGTCACTTTCAAGTACGTCTTGCTTAAAGCTGGCGTCTGTAACTTGTAAGGCTGCTGACATGCCTGGAAATCCTTGCGTGTACTTTGTTCTATGTATCTATGGAATTCTACCACAGCAAAAACACCAGTAATATATCGAAAACGGTATATATTTAGACATAAATCTCAAGAACAGCCTTTGATGATTTTTAGAAACCATGCCAGACTCTTACCCAAAAAGGAACCGCCCGAACGTAGTCGGGCGGAGTGTGGTGTGAGGAGTGAACGGAAACATGCGTCTCCGCTCTCTCTATTGTAAGCGACAGCAATAGTTTTTCTAGGGCTCCTCAAGGGATACCGGAAATTTTTAACGATCGGCGTAAGCCTTAGGGTGATTGACTTTTTTAAACCATGACGTCATAAGCCACAGTGAGCAAGCTTCCGAGACAGGAAGCTATTGGCCTGTACGCCAACTATTTACCCATTCCTAACTGCTGAGCTTTCTGGTATACTTTACCCTCAGTCAGCAGAGAGGGGGCAATCACGACTTCAACTTGCTGCATTTCCTTCAGATTTTTGGCTCCTAAGGTACCCATGCTCGTTTTTAGGGCTCCCAAAAGGTTATGGGTGCCGTCATCGAGTTGAGCGGGTCCCACAAGAATTTGCTCTAAAGTACCCGTGCTACCCACTTGGATGCGCGTGCCGCGTGGTAAAACGGGGCTAGGTGTAGCCATTCCCCAATGGAACCCTCGTCCGGGTGCTTCTTGAGCACGGGCAAAAGGCGAACCAATCATCACGCCATCGGCTCCACAGGCAATGCATTTGCAAATGTCACCACCTGTAACTAAACCTCCATCGGCAATCACAGGGACATAATTCCCCGTCTCCTTATAGTAATCGTCACGGGCAGCCGCACAGTCTGCGATCGCAGTGGCCTGAGGGACACCCACACCCAAGACGCCGCGAGAGGTACAAGCTGCACCGGGGCCAATACCTACCAATACAGCTGCTGCACCCGCTTTCATTAAATTAAGGGTCACGTCATAAGTCACGCAATTCCCCAAAACCACCGGCATCGGCATCTCTTGGCAGAACTGAGCCAAATCGAGAGGGGTGATTGATTCAGGCGAAAGGTGAGCGGTTGAAACAACCGTTGCCTGAACAAAGAGTAAATCAGCACCGGCTTTACCTACAATCTCACCATATTTCATCGCACCCGCAGGCGTCGCACTCACTGCTGCAATGCCGCCTTGCTCTTTGATTTCCCGAATTCGCTGGGTAATCAGTTCCGGCTTAATTGGCTCAGCATAAAGTTCCTGCATGAGGGTGACAAACTCCGTCTTTCCCACTGAAGCAATGCGTTCTAGGATTGGCAACGGGTCAGCATAACGAGTTTGAATGCCCTCTAAATTGAGAACACCCAGCGCCCCAAGCTGGGACAACATAACTGCCATGCGGACATCTACTACCCCATCCATTGCACTAGCGATAATGGGGATTTCCCGTTCAATACCGCCAATGCGCCAGCGAGTATCCGCCAAACTGGGGTCTAGGGTTCTAGTCCCCGGACACAGAGCAATTTCATCAATTCCGTAGGCTCGGCGAGCACTCTTACCCCGCCCAATTTGAATATCCACAGCTTCTAAGGTTCCCAAAACCGCTTTGTGTTAGCCTACCAAATTGCAGGGAGGATTGGCTGAGGGTTTGCTGAACAGCTCTACTACATTACCGTCCCACCGCGATCGCAAACCCCCATCAATACCGCATCCTACCCAACCAAATTTCAGCAACCCCTTCGAGAAAAGAGCGAGAACTTTTGCGATCGCCAATACTTTCCTTACTGTCCCAATACCTCATTAATATTAATTTTCACATCAGGAAAAGCCAATATCGATGCAGCGTGTCTTCTGCCAATGGGTGACATCTCAACTATCTCGCCTCTTATTAGTTCTACCCGGTCATTCTCAGATAGAATACCCGAATCAACCATTTTGTGGTATTGTTCAACTGTGAATTTACGTCTTAGTAATTGTACAGACATTGCTATCTCCAATTATGCTTAACTTGTAAATTATTTCCTTATTTTTAAGCAAACAAATCGTCTATTGGTACACTAAAACCTTTTAAAACTTTTTGCGTACTAACCACTTGACCCGATTTAAACATCAAACCTTGATTTTCAGTAATAACCATCACCCATCGACTCTCAGGAAATACCAACCAAACTTCTTCACCCCCAGATTCTAAATATTCCTGCGCTTTTAGCAACACATCTTCAGCGATATCTGTAGGTGAAACAATCTCAGCACATAAGGGAAAACTCTGGGGCAAAGTAGCAGAATTCCCAAACTGTGCTACCAATTCAGGCGTAAGATAAGCGACATCAGGAGAGCGTCCTTGTTTATTAGTACGGCAAGGCACATCGGTGTAAACTTTTCCACCTTGTCCGCTGGACTCTTTGTAATTCTCCCAATAACGACCCAGCCTTAACTGAAGTTCACCGTGCCTGAGTGTCATGCCATTTTTCTCTATGAGTTGTCCATCCACCCATTCCATCCTGTCGGGAGGACTTGCCACAAAATCGTCTAATGAAAATTTGTCTTTAGCAAGAGTTGACGTTAGCATTTTTGTTTCCTCATCCTCTCTCAATTATTCCCCTATTTTCAGAGAGCTTGAAAGTCTACTTTCATTCTTGGTTGTGAGCTGAAGGCTCATGGTCATCTCTTGCATAAATCCTGAAATGCCCCCTAAATCCCCCAATTTTGGGGGACTTTGAGATTCCGATTCCCGTAAAGTTTGTAGGGTGGGTTAGGCGTTAGCCGTAACCCACCACAGCCTCTAATCAGAATGCATTACGCAACGTCGTTTAAATGCTACTGCCAACATCAATCAAAGCGAGGCGGGAGTTCAGAGGGGGAGAGGGTATCCGGATCGGAGGGTGACGGCGAACCGTTTGGAGAAAGTGAGGGTGACGCGGTAGGAGATGGTGATGGCGAACCCTCTGGGGAGGAGGGTGGAGTACCTCCAGGGGAGGCTGAGGGCGAACTGCCTGGTGACGCAGCAGGTGAAGTGCCTCCAGCATTGGGTGATTCGGAGGGAACAGATAACCCTGGAGGAGGGGGGAGTACGAGAGGTGTTGCGGGAAGCGTGGGGAGTCCTGAAGGGCGCGTGGGTATTTTTTGAGACGGTGCTGATGGTGTGGCAGACGGTTCCGGTTTGGGGGGAATCAGTGTTTCAAATGTAACCGAGCGGCTGAATTCCTGACCCGTCCCATTGGTGACTTTTAGTGTTACGGTTTCACTAGAAGGTTGCTGACTTAAGGGATATGCGATCGCACCCACAGGCGGAACCGTTCCAGGCGCAGGCAGAATCTCAACTTTCATATCTTTCCCTCCCTCTACTTGCCAGGTTAAAACGAGGGGTCTGATTGGTTTTTCTGGATTAATCGGAACTAAATATTTACCGGCTGCCTCCTTGCCATTTACTTTGAAAGCGACAATTTTAATCGGTACGATATTCGGTAGAATTTTAATCGTATCTGTTTTGGTTGAGATTGGCTTTTCTCCCTCTCCTTTTTTGGGTATGGCTATCAGTTCAAAAATATAATCACCGGGTTTACGAATTCCTGTCGGTAGATTTTTACAAATTAGTTCCTGGGGCAGTTTACAAAATTCTTGTAGTTCCTTGGGAATTCCTTGGCTGAAGTTAAAA
Organism: Allocoleopsis sp.; assembly: GCF_036703385.1. Taxonomy (NCBI): domain Bacteria; kingdom Bacillati; phylum Cyanobacteriota; class Cyanophyceae; order Coleofasciculales; family Coleofasciculaceae; genus Allocoleopsis; species Allocoleopsis sp. The sequence continues at coordinate 8,149 of NZ_DATNPA010000062.1, forward strand.
GGTCGCAATCCACTTACGGCTGAGCCATCTGGTAATCGAGCAATAAGTCTTAATTCTTTGAGTTGTTCCGGGTTGTTAATCTTCCAATTCAGAAGAATCATATCCCCACCTGGAGAATTAACTCCGGGCTTCTGGGTGGGTCCAGAAGCAGCGCCCTTACTGCTAACACTGGCCTCTTGATAAATGGGTTTTGTTGAAAAAAATTCGCTAATTTTTGGGGATGCAACCGATTGAATTTTAACTGTATTGGTTTTTACAGAATCGACAGGTGCGTCTTTTTTTCGCTTAGAAAATACTTTAAGTTCAAATACATAATTTCCCGGTTGCCGTGCTTCCGTTCGGACATGTTTGCAAATTAGCACGGCCCGGATGATGCAAAATTCTTTGAGTTGGTTGGGAACACCTTTGCTGAAATCGTAAGTGACAGGTTGCACAGGAGCTGACCCATCCGGTGACTGACCCGTTAATGCGATCGCCTGAATTTGTCGGGGGTTACGAATTTGCCAATTGAGCTGAACAAAATCACCCTCTGCTTCTTGGTAAGCTGGGTTATCTGAGGAGAACTCCACAATCTTGGGAGGAGCAGGGGGTCGAAAAAACAGCCACCAAATCAGAAATGCGATCGCCGCCAGCATCCCCACCCCAGCTAACAACACCAGCAGAAACTGCCACCAAGGACGGGGTTCCCACAGCAAAGCGCCTTGGGGTAAATCGTTCGGCACAGGCAGCAACTTTGGGTCTTCGAGTTCGACCCCAAAGTGGATCAGTCTGCCACCCCCATAGATCGGACGACGCCACCACTGGGTCGGTTCTACCTCTAGGGCAACAATCCCCACCGTTCCTGGCAGTATTAGTACCTCAACCGGCTCCAAGGTATAAGTACACAGGTTGTCTTCATCAAAACTAATCGTGCGGACGATAATGTTTCGCTCCGTATTCCCCGCATTCGTTAACCGGACTTCAAATAGTCCAGCCGACCGTTTCACCTGACCCAAGAGCGTGCGAAGCTCAACTGTAATCAGGTAAACCGGGAGAACCTGGAGGTAGATGACATCCAGCAGCACTGCATCCAGATGGTTGGCAGATTGTAAGCGGAGGGTAGCAAAGTAATTCCCCGCTAACGCATTGAGTGGCGGGTGCAACAGCAGCACAATTTCGCCCTTAGCACCGGGGTTGAGGTCTAACCCATCACTCGCCGTCACTAAACCCGGTAACTGTAAGCCTTCGGGATAGCGTACCGTAAACCAACTTTCCTGCAAATCCGAACAACTTAGCCAAAAACGGTCTACCCGGTCAGAGCGGTTATCTACTAAAACCGTAACTTGTAGCGGTTGTCCCGGTTGGACGACAAGGGGTGCAACAGAACTCGTCGCGGGGATAACCGTAAACGTGGGGTCGCTAACCGTTACCGCATCCTCAATCGCCGACAAAACTTGGAGGCGCTGGGAGTAACGAATCGGAGTATCTTCCGGATAATGCTGCGGCGCATCTACGACAAGCTGGTAGTGAAAAGTCCCCGGTAACGTTTGCGGTGGTACCTGAAACTGAAACACCACCTCACTCGTGGATTTGGAGCTTAACGCCAGCCGCTCAAAAGGCGAATCACACCACTGACGCAGCATCTGCGACACTTCATCTATATAGATGTCGATTAAGGCACTCTGATTCCCCTTATTACTGACAGTGACACACAGCTCAAAGGTTGACCCAGCGATGACGGCATAATCTCCCGATGGATTAGGGATAACCGCAAGAGGTTTACCCGGCGCTAACGCTTGCTGAATGGTTTGAGGTAACTGCTTGATGCCTTCTTTAGAAGCAAGGCGAATTCGGTAGAGTGTCTCACCATCTACTTCTATTTCCTGGACATAGCCCTGCTCCATCAAATCGTACAGTGCGATCGCAGCATCTCCCTCATCCTGCTCCGTATTCGCCGCGACATCGTGCAACGCGCAGTCTCCCTGACGCATCATCCATTGCACAACCCGCCGTTGAGCATCAGGCAACATGAGGATATCGGCCATGCTCAGACCTTTATCCTCTTGGCGTTCTGTCCCTATAGAACCGAAATCTGGCGTTTTCCTCGCCATCGCTGTCACTCCTGGCTTCTGTGGTAATTCGCGAACCGCTTCACGAGTGCTCCTATCGGGCAATCGCTCCGCTTGAGAGAGAATTCTCTATATTCCGTCACCTTCCCTGCTCAACAGGCAAAAAACCAACCCCTCTTTTTCTCTTCCTATTTCTTCCTCTCCTCCTCTGCGTTCTCTGTGCCTCTGTGGTTAGTTAAAACCAAACTTCCCACCCCATCTACCGACAACCTGTATTACTCTTTTCCTCACGACGCAACCTCACCCCATGATCATCACTGCCACTCACCACGAGAATATCTTCCCCCCGTAAAATCAGATTCACATCATTAATTTTTGTCGGAAACTGATCCAGTTTTCTGCCATTTAAGAATTTAAGGTCGCGTTTACCATCCCTCGTCAAAGGCCAAAGCATCTCTCGTCCATCATCCCCAGCACTGGCTAAGTAGCAACCATCTTTGCTAAGGTTCACAGAACGCACGGGTTTACCACCATGACCAGTTGACCATTCATCTAGAATTTCACACTTAGTATCCTTTGCTAAACATTGCCGCATATCCCAGAGAGTGATGTTTCCCTGATTATCAGCCGTTGCCATCAAATTTGGCTGATCGGCAGCGACGGCAAGACTCTGGATATAACTATTTTGGTCGCCTTGCCGATAGGGGACGCGGCGGATTTGGTTGGACTTAATATCCCACACGACTAATCGGTTGTACCGTCCGCCAATCGCTAAATTGGTTCCGCCTGTACCCACTACCGCCAAATCATAGACAGCAAAGTCAGATTTGAGCTTAGCGAGAGGTTTTTTGCGATCGCTCAAAGAATTTGAGGGGTCACCTTCCAAGTCCCACGCCAAGATTAAACCACTACCGTGACTGCTAAATAGGTAGCGCGAGTCTTTCGTAAACTCCAAATCTAAGACTCGGTCATCTCTCTCATTAAAGAAGAACTCTAACGGTTCCTTCCGATTCCCCAACACATCCCACAGTTGAATCTCCCCATTCTCCAATCCGGCGGCGATGATGTCGTTGTTCACCGGTTTAAAACGCACGACACGCACCGCTTTACCCGTCCGTGCAAACACTCCCATCGGTTTTAGCCGATTCCCTTGAACACTCCAACGGCGGATGGTTTGATCAGAAGAACCACTAATCACGCGATCGGCTAATCCATTGAAGCGCACAGAGGTAACCGCCGCCGTGTGTCCCTCAAACGGTCGAAACAATAGAAATAATAGCAGGAGTAGCAGCAGTCCTCCCAGGATTTGCAACCCAAAGGGGATAATGGGCAGGACGCGTAATTCCAGAGTTTGGGTATCATTGCGTAAATCTAACCGCCGATCTGACAAAATAGCGGTGACTTCCAACAGCAGTTTTTCTCGGATACCCCACCGATGACGCACTTTATTGACTAACAAAACAGCTGTGCTCGTCTCACCGGGACGAAGTTCCGTCTCTGGCGGAATTACCTCTAATTTACATTTCTGCCAATCCTTACCCTGAATTTGCACACTGGCAGAGGAGCATAAATTACTAGCATTCTCAAATTGGAGTTCATAAGCTACCGGTTCTGTGCGACGCCTGAAGCGCTTGCTCCCCTTGGCTGGGATAGTCTGCTGCTGAGGGGTACAACTAAAATCCAGATAGCCTGTCGGCAGAACCTCAAGGGTTCCTTGGTCGCGAACCACAGTTCCTTTGTGATGGGTTGCCTCAATGGTAAACGGGTATATGTTACAGGGAGATAGAGCGATCGCATCTGGAGGTTGACAGGCAAAGATTACCTCAGTTTGTTCGCCTGGGTCTAATTGCAACCGTTGTTCGGCACCCTTAAGCAACCAAGATGGTTCCACCCCCAAAAAACTGAGTAAGACATCCGCCGTCTGTTGATTGGGGTTCAGCAGACGGACAGGGATTTCCACCTGTGCTCCGGGTTCCGCCTGAAATTTTCGCACCGGCAGGTCAATTTTTAGCGGTTTCGATCCTGTACCCTCTTGCACATAAAGACGCAGGACTTGCCGTTCCTCATCCCGGAGTTCTAGGGAGAAAACCCGCACGGTGAGGTTCATCATGCCAGCAAAGCCGGGTACGGGTGTATCGGTAATCGTTACCAGGAATTTGGTACTATCTCCTGGGGGTTTTTTGGAACTGACTTCCGGGGAGAGGGTGTACCAGCGAAAATTCGGAGCAGAATCCGTGCCAGCCGCTACGACTTCTAATTGAAATGAAGCAAAGCGATCGCTATCATTATCAACGGTCACTTCAAAGGTCGCAGGTGGGCCACCGGGTCTGAATTTCAGCACCTGCGCGGAGACTTTAATACTGATGGGATTATCTGCCATTTTGATCAACTAGAGCTTTTAGTTTTGCTTCTAATCGTTTTGGATTTTTCCTGCAAAGATTTAAGGTAAGCCATTTCACTGGTTCTCGCTTGTGTACGAGCCTGAGTTTGGTCGCTTTTATTCCGGATTTGTTGTAATTGTTGAGCCAAGCTTTGTTCGCGGACATAAATGGAATGAGCCATCTGCTGGAAGAGCCGTGCTAATTGACCTAATTCGTCAGACTTTTTAGCCACTTTTTCCAGACTATCCAAATCGACCTCTTCATTTTCTTCCATCATGAATTGCTCATTGCTAATTTTCTGGGCTAATCTTGCCATCGGTCGAATTGGGTGAATCACAGCCTGCTTCAGCAAATAATTAATTAGCAAAATTACCAGGGCAAAAATTCCGATAAAAATGCCCATAACTAACGATAAATTATGACGGGCGACGGCAAAAATTTCTTCAGAAGGAACATAAATTGTTTGGCTACCCAAAACTTTATTCAATTCCCAACCAAAACCATGTTCGGAGCCATAAGTTGCGAGTTGGCTTTTAGGTGCAGCTTCGGGTGTACTATGACAGCGTAAGCAACTCTGTTTTTTAATAGTAATCGGTTGAGCATAATAAAATACTTCTTCTCCCGATCGATTTCTAAATCCCGATACATCTTTTAGTTTTGGGTCTTCCCGAAATTGCTTGACAAGGTCTACCTCAAATTCATCGACATAATCCCGTAAATTGGTAGGATTCAGTACAGCATCTTTGTAAAAATAATTTTTATAAGCTGAATCTTTTCGGAGAATTTCAAAGACTTCCCTCACCGAGTAACTGGGAATGGCTTGAGGAATAAATTTGGGAGCTGTTTCTACCCTGGGTGCTACGAGAGGATTGATTTCAGTGTTGGTATAGGCTCTCACAGAGTTCATGATTGCCATGATAATCTTACCTTTATACGCCACATCCGCTTCAGCATTTTGCAGGGTTGTTTGTGATAAAGTTGCTCCACTAATGACAATAGCACTGATAAATACCAGGGAGAGAAGTACTGTAAATTTTGGAGCGAGTTTAAGATTAGTCAACATAAAAATCTAGCCGTCTTATTTACTCCAATTTGTCATAGATGTTCTTCAATCCTCTCTGCTTCTTAGGTGGAGGAGAAGATTCTCGACGAATAGTTTGACTTTCCATCTGTAGCGCCTGCATCATTTGCCTGCGACGCCAAGCAAAATGCAGGATATTAATCCCCATTTCTTGAGCGGTTCGGATGGTTTCTCGTGGGAGAGCAAGTTCTTCATCTAATCCCCAAGCCAAGGATAAATTCCCAATCGCAAAGATGATTCCACCCCCCATTAAGATTTGCGTTGGTTGTTCTTCAATGGTAGGAAGCGCTGAAAATAGAAAGGGTTGTGTCCGTAAGGGATGGTTTCGGTTTAAGCGTTCCAGAGATTCTAAAGACATTCCTAGCCTTTGGGCGAAATCTTTCAATAATAGAGAGACATGGTCAATTTTCTCATCCAGCTCAGTTTTGACGCTGGCGAGTTCAGTCTTTAACTCCTGGCGAAGGGTTGACAATTCAGCATCTTCTGGGGTGTTTGGGTTGAGTTCTAAATTAGCGATCGCTTTTTGTAACTCTTGCTTAACAGCCGTGAGTTCTTTAATATTGCTGCCCTCCGTAGGCGCTTCCACGAACAGAGTCCCACCGACTTCTAAATACTGTCTTAATACCTCCCATTGGCGCTCTTTCAGTAATTGAAGTTGTTGATAATTTAAGAACAGTAAGTCGTAATTTGAGAGTTTGGCTCTTTCTCCCTTGTCCTCTGGTTGCAATGTAACCTGTCCTACATCTAAATCTCCCTCTAAAGCTGGGTAAAGTGCGGCAACCGACTGAAGCAGATAGGAAAGATTCGATAAACTTTTTTCATCAGCGCGAGATGTTGGGTTAATTTGGGCAATACTCACAACTCCTTGGGCACGCGATCGCGCTTGGGTGCGATAACGTAAATCTAGGGAGTTAGAGGCAGGAAAAAAGACATCGGTTGGATTTTGTAAGGGTGGTGATTCCACACCTGCCACAGCACCCGGTTCTAAAAGAATTCGGCACAATTCCACTTCTAATTCA
>NZ_DATNPA010000063.1:0-7280 GCF_036703385.1 Allocoleopsis sp.
ACCTGTTCTCGATACTCACTCGCCGACAACGCATCGACTACTTCATCTGCATCGTTGATGCGTAGCTTGACCAACCAACCTTCGCCATAAGGGTCATCTGCAATCAGTTCGGGAGACTCAATCAGTGCTTCGTTGCGCTCAATCACCGTCCCGGAGATCGGAGCATTCAAATCCTCAACCGCCTTCACCGATTCAATGCTGCCAAAGCTTTCGGTTTTTTCCAGAGCATCACCAATTTCTGGAAGTTCCAGAAACACGATATCCCCCAACTGGTCAACGGCAAAAGCGCTGATGCCAATTGTGGCAATCTCCCCATCGAGTCTGACATACTCGTGAGTCTCTAAGTATTTCAAATCATCAGGATATTCCAAGGTCATCTCACATCCTCACTACACAGCAGAACAGCAGAGCTAAGTGTACAACTCCAACCCGTGGTAGTTCAAAATTCAGCTAACTGATTGTGACCAACCGCAGCAGTCATTTGAAATACGGTAGAGCTATCCTGATTGCTCAAATAGAGCAGTTAGTCTAGTGGCTACAGCTAGGCTGAGTCAAGCCTGAGGCTGCAATTACCGCTTACTCTTGACAGATCAGCTCAGCTATGGATAAACAAACCCTGCGACGATTGCTATTAGGTGAATTTACCTTTAAACGGCTCGTGCGCTCCATAATCTTCATCTATGTTTTCTTTTGTCTTTACGTCTTCTTTTTCGCAGACGGAAAGATCTTTTTGCCTCAACTCTCCAGCTATTCCGACACCAGCGACATCCTTTAAGCTCACGACTTACGATCAAATCCAGCTTTCAGCAGTTTATCTTCCGAATCCGGCATCTATGTACACCATTTTGTATATTCGCGGGAATGCTGAAAACTTGGGAGAGATTCAGCCTGTCCTGCAACAGCTGCACAAAATTGGGTTTAGTGTCTTTGCTTACGATGATCGCGGGTAGGGTACCAGCCAGGGAAAGCTCTCAGAACGCCATGCCTATCGAGATATCAGTCGCATCCCAAGCCCTAACCCCCGCTCACCCTATATCGCTTAAACCGATTACTTTAGTAAGAAGAGACTTTTATAGTCCGGCTTGCTTTTAGCTACTGCATGAGTGTTGAAACGTTTAACACATATCAGAATAGCCGTCAAATGGGTGCAGGAAACAAGTCGGGTGTGACATCTTTGATGCTCAACAAAATCTTAGCCCAGAAGGAGCTTGACGATGTCAAAGTGGCAGGAGTTGACTCGTTTAGGAAGGCTTCGCGTTCGGCAACGATGGCAACCTCGCCAATTCGTTATGCTGCTCGTGATAGGCACAACAACTGTTGTGGTGAGCGCAACTGCCCTAATCAGCTACTCTGTTGTGCGCGGACTGATTTTAGACAATTTAAAGCAAAATGCTTTGTTGAAGGTTCAGCGAAGGAGTGATGAAATCGATGAATGGCTCGCCATCCAGAAGGTTAGGGTAGAAGCGATCGCAAATACTCCTACGGCACGGACAAGGAATTGGTCGGTGGTACAACCCTATTTACAAGCCGAAGTAGAACATGCCGTGGACTTCTACAATTTTTCCCTCGCCAACCCCGATGGTTCGTTTTACACCACCAAAGTGGGTCGAGTAACAGTGAATGTGAAAGACCGCAAATACTTTCAAAAGGGAATGGCTGGGCAAGTATATGTGGGCGATCCCATCATTTCTCGCAGCCTTAAGCACGTTGTCATTCCGATTGTTGCCCCCATCTGGTCAAACTCTGCCACTACCAAACAGCCTATAGGGCTAATCAATGGCAATATTCGCTTAGAGCGAGTGAGTCGCGTGGTGGAGAATCTGAAATATGGCTCTGGGAGTTACGCCTTTGCCCTTAGTTCTGAAGGAATGCCGATTGTCCATCCTAATAAGAGTTTAGAGGGAAATCTCGATAAACCAACACCCAGTTTTCTACAGGCAAAAGACCCTGATTTGGCAAAAGTCGCCCGCCACATGGTATATAAGCATAGCGGGATTTCGCGGGTAAAAATGGAGGGGAAATGGGTATATGTTGCTTACTTCCCCCTACACCAAGCGGACTGGTCGATCGCATTGGTAATTCCGCACGAGATTATAGAATCCAAGTTAGAGGCGCTCAATCTGTTAGCGTCAGTCTTGGGGGGACTGCTTGCGATCGCTACAATTGCAGCCCTCTGGCAAGTATTTTCATTAGAACAAACTCGCGCTCTCGCTGAACGAGAAGCCCTGCTGAATCGATTGACGGCTCGGATTCGTGCCTCCCTAGACCTTGATCGCATTGTGCAAACGACGGTTGAGGAATTAGGCACCCTCTTAGAGCTACAACGGGTTGCTTACGTTGTACTCAACCCGCAACAGCAAACTGTGGAGATGCGGCGGGAATACTGTAAAGAAGGGACACAAGCAGAACTCGGATGGTTTGATTGGTCAACCGCAGCAGAGATTGAGTCTCGCCTTCAACTGGGTGAAGCCATATACTGCAATCGTGCTATTGCTTCCCCCAATGCTTCACTCCGACAACGGCAAGCCTACAGTTATTTAAATTTAGTGCAACCTGTACGACAAGACAGCGTAACCCTAGGCTATCTGATCTGCATTTGCTCTAGCCGTCAGTTATGCAGCAAAGAGGATAAGGAACTGTTGCAAGCGGTTGCGGATTGTTTAGCGATCGCAATTACCCAATCCCAACTCTATACCCAGATCCAAGTGTCTGAAGCTGAACTCCGTGCCCTCTTGGAAGCCATGAGCGATACCGTGATCGTCTTCGATACTCAAGGACGTTATCTCAAGTACATACAGTGGAATCCTGCATTCGTTTACAAACCTACGGCTCAACGGATTGGTAAAACCTTGCATGAGGTATTGCCACACCAACAGGCTGAGATTGTTTTTGATGGCATTCAGCGTGCCTTATTTACTCAAGCAACGGTCAAAGTTGAGTATAGTCTACCCATCAGCGGTAAAAGAGAATGGTTTTCTGCCAGTGCTTCACCCTTTATGACGGATAAGGTGATCTTTGTGGCGCGTAATATAACGGAGCGCAAGCGCTCTGAGTCGGCGCTACAGCAAGCTGAAGAGAAATATCGCAGTATCTTTGAGAATGCAGTTGAGGGCATTTTCCAGACGACACCCGATGGACGCTACCTGAGTGCGAATCCGGCGCTAGCTCGGATGTATGGCTACAAATCACCGGAGGAACTCATTGCCCGACTGACCAATATTGCACGACAACTTTACGTAGAGCCAAACCGGAGAGCGCAGTTTCTTGCCGCTTTAGAGCAACATAAAGAGCTATCAGGTTTTGAATCTCAGATCTACCGATCAGATGGCAGCATCATTTGGATTAGTGAAAATGCTCGTGCGGTTCGCGATGAGCAAGGGAAGCTACTTTACTACGAAGGGATTGTTGAAGATATTACAAAGCGCAAGCTGACAGAAGAGGCACTCAGGATAGAACAAGAAAAGTCAGAGCAGTTATTGCTCAATATTTTACCCAAGGCGATCGCAGACCAACTGAAGCAAAATCCGGGTTCTTTAGCTGAACGCTTCGATGAGGCAACCGTGCTGTTTGCCGATATCGTCGGCTTTACCCCACTCTCAGCTCAGACTTCGCCAGAAAAATTAGTCAATTTACTCAATGAGATATTTTCCACCTTTGACCAGCTAGCTGAGCAGCACGGTTTGGAGAAAATTAAAACCATCGGGGATGCCTATATGCTAGCAGGGGGTTTGCCAACGGTTCGCCCAGACCACGCCGAGGCAGTTGCCCATATGGCTCTCGATATGCAACGGGAAATTGCTCGCCAAGCCATCCAGTTAAGTGTACCCGTTCAGCTACGCATCGGCATCAATACAGGTCCGGTCGTCGCTGGAGTCATTGGCATTAAAAAGTTTATTTATGACTTGTGGGGAGACACGGTGAATACAGCCAGCCGTATGGAATCCCACGGATTACCCGGTTGTATTCAGGTTACGGCGACCACCTACCATCGATGCAAAGAAAAGTTTATCTTTGAGGATCGGGGACTAGTCCTCGTGAAGGGCAAAGGAGAGATGCTCACTTATTTGCTTAAAGGCAAGAAATTTTAACAACGGATGGGCTAACGAGGCGCTATTTTTAGGAGTTCCCTTCTGCCTTCTGCCTTCTGCCTTCTGCCTTCTTGGTATGACTGGTTCATGGTACTGGAGTTTAGACTAAGAAAAAACTACAGCAATCTACAAGTGGTCGCAGACAGATGGGCACTCAGTTAATCTCATTCCGCCTCAAAGATGAAGAGGTCGCTCTACTGATGCAATATGCTAATCCAGATGAGAGCGCCAATCTGACTGCTCAACGAGTGATTCGGCAGGTGTTGGGAACTCAAGACATCCCATCCGACAGACTGACCAGTCTTTTAACTCAAGTTAACGAGTTTCAAGAGCAAGTCAAATCTGTGAAAGTTTCTATTGATGAAACGATTAACGAGCGCCTAGATGCAGTAGACAGCCTGGTGGATGAAGCGGTTAACCAACACATGCAAGCGGAACTGGTTCAAGCGCGTGGACGTTTTGATAAATTCGAGCAGCGCTTAGACAAGTATTTTCAGATTCTACGTGCATCCGGTCAGTTACCTCCCCCGAAAAAAAAGCGATCGCAATTACTCCTGGAGCCACTCCATCCCTCGGAATTAGCTCAACGGTTGATTAATCCAAAGACGGGACATCCTTATTCCCAGAGCGCTATCAGCCGTCAGAAGGAGCGAGTGAATTTTCCGTTTTGGTCAGAAGCTCGTGACCCGCAAGGTATAGCCTGGGAGTACGATCCAGATGATGGCTTGTTTTATCCCCTCCAGCCTTCCTGAACAACGATTGTGTCCAGCATCCCTCTCTGGTGAAAAGCTCGCACAACCAACTGACCTACTTAACCGATTGGGTTACGCTTATTCCTCTGGTGAAACCCAATTAAGCCCGCCCCAACTAAAGAACCCAAAAGCGTCAAGGGTTCGGGTACAGATTGCGTTTCCCCCAAGAGTACCATGCCATCGTTAGCGCATTCAGCAAAGATATTGGCAATAAAGTTGCCAGCAGGTAGAGCCGTCCTATCAAAGCTAAACCCTATTGTTTGGGAACCCGTAGCGCCGAATTGATTGAAACTTAAACCCAGCTGGTTTAATTGAGTTGAATCTAAGAAACTGATACCCGTCACAAAATTACCCGCTGCGATCGCATTTAGAACGGGTTGAGTTTGATTAAAGTAGGACGTACTAGCAGGTAAATCAGCCAATGATGAGGTTTTTCCAGCGGATTGAACATATATCTTCCAGGGCTTTGTCACTTATGAAGTAGTTTTTGCAACACGTCTACTTAAGCTGGCTCTTGCGCATCCAGCACTCCGTCGATAAACTGTTGCATCCGTTCGTAGTGTGAGCCTCTCCAATAAACCTGGTTACATCCACAACAGCGATGAAATTCATTAATCTCTAGACGAGTCTTTTCTGGCAGTTGGTCGAGGATGGATTCTTTTGACACAGATTCTAACAATCCATTGCAGCGGATACATCTGTGAAATGGCAAAACTTTCTCGAACAAATCGAAGCGCCGCATCACCTCCACAATTTGTTGCTCTGGCTGAGTTGCCCTGACATAGTATCCATAGATAACTAGACTTCGCATCAATAAACCTTTGTCGCGAGTCAAGAGTATCCGTTGTTGGGAAGCAGAAATCTCGGCTAATTCTTCGTCATCATAGTCGTTGCGGTACAACGTGTCAAAGCCCAAAAGCCGCAGAGAGGAAGCTAACTTTCCTAAATGGACATCCAGGACGAAACGAAGAATACTGGGCAGTTGAGGTCGGAGGGAGACTAGCGGTGTGGCCTCTGTGGAAGTAGAACTCGGGTAAACATCGATGCGATCGCCATCTTGAACAATATAGGAGAAGTCCACCGCTTCGGCATTAACCAAGATACAGTTCACTTCCGTATGGGGGACACCCAAGGCTTCGATCATGTCCTTGATTGAAGCCCGCTCTTTAAAGACATGAGAAAAGCTGACCTGTCGTTGGCTATGTGGCAAAAAGTCGTTTAGTTCTGCATTAAAGCGAAAAACTACTTTAGCCATAGGGAGTGTTAGACCAAACTCTGCATCAACTCTAACGCGACTAGGCGATGAATCAGGAACTTCTATTCTCCAGCCGCCGTCAAATAGCCAAACAGGCACTCCCGACACTCCAGAATTTAGAGAAGGCTTTTTCATCAGTATTCTTGGGTCTTGAGGGAGGCCAGTTGATATACTGTCCATCCTCTGACAGCGGAAACCCCTAAAAATTGAGCAAGAGCGACTCAAGAGTGACTGTCACTTGAGCGAGTTGCATAGTGACGTTTTTTTCCGGATGATAATTTCCTATCGTCGAAGTATAAAGAGTTGAGGTTGAAAGATATGCAATTAGTTCAAAGCTTTATCTCGATCGCGGAAACGGCAGCCAAACAAGAGGCGCGTCAACTTAAGACTACTTCTAACACTGAGACTCAACAAGGGTCGAAGCAGCTGAGTCTCAATGGCAGATTCCATCGGCTGATTTAAAGTAGAACTAAGTCGGGTTAGTGTAACCTGGCTTAGTGTAATATCTAAAAGAGCGATCTAAGCTGAAGCTTTGGCATAACCAATCTTAGGCGCAGAGTAAATAGAAATGAAGACAGCGTCTTCAGTTCCTTCGTTAATTGCTCCGTGAACTTGACCTTGGTCTGCAATGGCAAATTGACCCACACTCAACGTTTGGCGCTGACTGTTGCCTAAGTAGTAAGTAAGTGTGCCTCGCAGCATAAACCATGTATCTTGCCCATCGGGATGGCAATGAGCCTCAACCTCTTGTCCTGGGCGCACTGCCCAAACAGCAATACTGGAGTTTTGAGTAATCACAACTTCAGTGACGGCTGCTTTTTCATCCGAGAAACACGCGTAGGCTTCAAGATCAAAAATTCTTTCATTCATCACTCACCTTTGATGTATCACTAATCATTAGCAGATTCACCCTGACGAACTGTATTGAGCAATACGGGAGGTAGGTGATTAAGATTTGTTTTCTCTATTTACTAGAGGGACGATTTGGGGAGCGATAAAAGGGTTTTTTGACGACTATGGCGGGATAGTTTTTACCCCGAATTTCGACTTCGAGTTGTTGACCCATCTTCGACAATGAAGTGGGAACATAAGCAAGCGCGATCGCTTTTCCTATTGTGGGTGATAGCGTCCCACTCGTCACTTCCCCGACCACTTGCCCTTCATACTTTACCGGGTAACCATGAC
>NZ_DATNPA010000064.1:0-16402 GCF_036703385.1 Allocoleopsis sp.
AGCATTGGCACAACCAGGCGGACGGAAGTTAGCGTTACTGGTGGGCATCAACCAGTATCCTCGGAACATGGCCTTAAGTGGTTGTGTCACGGATGTGGAACTGCAACGGGAACTGTTACTGCATCGATTTGGCTTCAAGCAACAAGATATCTTGACACTGACGGATAGCCAAGCGAGTCGGGAGAATATCGAAACCGCTTTTGTGGAGCATTTAACCGAGCAAGCGAAGGCCGGTGATGTTTTGGTGTTTCACTTCAGTGGCTATGGTAGTCAGGTCAAGATGGGTCAGGACTCTTCCAGCGATGGCTCTGTACGCCTGCAAAATAGCCTCGTGCCGAGCGATGGGATCGTACAAACTAACGGCGCTCCCGTAGGGAACGATTTACTCGAAGATACCCTGGTTTTGCTGTTGCGATCGCTACCGACAGACCACGTCACCACGATCCTAGATACCAGCTACATCGGTTCAAGCCGTGTCCTCCAAGGAAATCTCCGCGTCCGGTCTTCCCCCAACCCACCCGCAGAAGCTCCTAGTCCCAATGAGTTGGCTTTTCAAGAACAAATCCGGCTTCGCACCAACCCCATCGGGGAAAAACGGTTCAACACCATAAGCCCAAATCAAATGGCAGGAATTGTTCTCGCTGCCGCAGGGCCGAGTGAACTGGCGACAGAGGGGCAATGGAATGGCTTTAGTGCAGGTTTATTTACCTATGCTCTCACTCAACATCTGTGGCACGCTTTACCAGCAACGACGATTCAGATTAGCTTGAGTCGTGCTGCGGGCATGGTGAATCAAATGGTAGGAACAGAGCAACAGCCCCGTGTCATCCATCAAAAAAGCCAACAGAGTTCATTACTCGCGTATTACTTACCTCCCGATCCCAGTATCGGGGCGGATGGCGTTGTGACGGCAGTTGAAGAGAATGGCAGAACAGCACAGTTGTGGTTAGCAGGGCTTCCCGCAACCGTTCTGGAATACTACGGTTCCAATTCTATTGTCAGCCTTTATCCGAATGACTCACTCCCCTCCGTCACTGGGGAGGGGGGACAAGGGAGTTCTCTTTTGTCTATTCCAGCCCCCACATCAGCACAACTGCAAATTCGCTCAAAAGAGGGGCTGACGGCAAGAGCGAGAATTATGGGTTTCAGTGTGACGGATAATTATCCCCTCAAGGTTGGGCAGTTAGTCCACGAAGCGGTTCGTCTCCTACCCCGCAATCTAGGTCTAACCATCGCTCTGGATGTGACTCTAGAACGGATTGAGCGGGTGGATGCTACGAGTGCTTTTGCTGCTATTCCGCCTGTCTCATCGGTGGTGATTGCAGGAGAGCAACCCGCTGATTATGTGTTTGGCAAAGTACCCTTATCCACTGGGGCGGCACCCGTTGCTGTTAGTGTACCCGTGGATGTAGCCACAACACGCCCAGAGGGGATGGATGGGTTAGGACGGACGGGGGGCTATGGGCTGTTGTATCTGGGTAGTGAACCGATGCGGAATACGCCAGGGGAAGCTGGAGAAGCTGTAAGATCAGCGGTTAATCGGCTTATCCCTAAGCTAGAAACCTTATTAGCCGCTAAGTTGCTGCGTCTAACGGTCAATGAAGGGTCTTCGCGTTTGGGCATCCGAGCGTCCCTAGAGATGGTTTCCCCTCAAGGAACTGTGGTGATGCAACGAGAAACCTGGCGAGCGTCTTCGCCCTCCTCTTCACCCTCAAAAGTATTTGCTGATAACAAGAAGATGAGTGAGTTTATCGCTAAGGTTGGAGAAGGCAATCTGCCCACGGTGCCGATTGGCAGTCAGATCCAATATCGGTTGGAAAATTATAGCGATCGCCCAATCTATTTCATGCTACTGGGTATGGATACCAGTGGCAATGCGATCGCGCTTTATCATAACCAAGCCTCTCAAGGCTCAGAGGACGCAGAAAACAAACCCCCCCTGAAAAATGCAGTGATTGCCCCTGGGGAAACCTTAACGCTGCCCCAATCTTCGGGGTCTAACTGGGTGATCCAAGAACCAGCAGGACTGGCAGAAATTCAACTGATTTGCAGTCAAACCCCCTTCACCAAGAGTCTCATGGCACTGGACTCTGCGCGACGTAAAAGGGAAGGGGAACGCATCGGGGATTTATTTAATCCCTTGGAAGTCGCTCGTTCTGTCCTCCAAGATTTACACAATGCTAGCGCCGTTGCTCCAGAGTTGATGGGCACGACCTCCGATAGCTATGCACTAGATGTTAATGCATGGGCTACCCTAAGTTTTATCTATCAGGTGGTGTGATAGCTAGTGTTCAGGTTGAGCAATCAACGATTAACAGAAATACCCTCTCCACTGCTCCACCATTTGCTCGGCGGCAGGAGTTCCTTCCGTTGGAAAGCCGTCCATAAACTCTTTATCCGTACTGGGATTGTCAGGGCCTTTGGGATGCTACCAAGGAAATCCGAAAAAGTAACCTAAGCCGCTCCATCTTTTCTTTGATATTGCCCCTGTATGGAGCTAATACAGCTTTTTGATCGGTTTGTCACTCTTTGGGTATCCTCTGCTTTAGCTCAACTATGATTTGAGTACAGTCCAATGAGCAGAAAAAATAATGAGTAAAAACAAACATTTACCAGAAGACAGGGAAGCGTCTGCTAATGGTACAACTCACCCAGAGAGCAAAAAAACACAACAAGCCGCAGAGAAAGCGACAACTTATGCAGCGAGTGTGACGGCACCCGAAACAGTCGTTGTGGACAAGCCGCCACCAAAGCCAAACTATCCCCTCTATCGAGTGCAACCTGGAGAGCGTATCTCTTTAGGTGACATCGATCCCAATGCCTCGGAAAATTACAGAAAAAAGAAAGAGGTGATGGCAGAACTAGAAAAACATCGTCAGCGAATTCGTAAGTTACAAGAGCGTTTGTATGCCGAAAATCAACGTAGCTTACTGATTGTGCTACAAGCGATGGATACTGGGGGCAAAGATGGCACCATTAAACACGTCTTTCGCGAAATTAACCCTCAAGGTTGCCAAGTCTGGTCGTTTAAAGTCCCCAGTGATGAAGAAGCAAGTCACGATTTTCTCTGGCGCTACCACCATCGGGTACCGCAACGTGGCATGATTACGATCTTTAACCGCGCTCACTACGAAGATGTTCTTGTTGTACGTGTTCATGATTTAGTAAAAGAAGATGTATGGCGGCAACGCTATCACATCATTAATGAATTTGAGCAAATGCTCACGCTCAGCAACATTACCGTCCTTAAGTTTTTTCTGCATATTTCCAAAGACGAACAAAAGCGTCGCTTGGAGAGTCGATTGGAAAATCCGGACAAGCAATGGAAGTTTTCCAAAAATGACATTAAAGAGCGACGGTTGTGGGACGAATATCAGCAGGCATTTGAGGATGCGATTAGTAATTGCTCTACGGCCTATGCTCCTTGGTATGTTGTTCCAGCCAACAAAAAGTGGTATCGCAATTTAGTCGTCGCTCGCACGATCGCAGATACATTAGAAGCGATAAATCCTCAATACCCAAATGGAGAGAAGGGTTTGAAAAATATCGTCATTCCTGATTGAATTCAAGGGCTCAATCCTAACTAAAAAGAAACCCCATTGGTGAGGATGGCCAATAGGGAAGAGAACTCTGTGTTGCATCTATTTAGAACATAGCCCAGGAGAGTAGACCAATAATCTCTCCCAAGTAACATGCAAGCGCAGGTTCTAAAATCTCACATCTAAAATTCTTAAATTACTCCAAAAGATAGACCTGAAGCATTCCTGATGGCTCAATTTTTTCTAGAAGAGTGAAAAGTGGCGGTTGCCCTTCCCAGGATGAGTAAAACCGAGCGGTGTGTTGCAGGTAGCCAGAAAGACGCGATTGCGTTCTCTTGGCAGCGCCCAAGGTAAGGAATCGCCTATTATCACGCTCTATCAACTGGAGCGCGGTAACATTCTTCACTCTTGCTGACTTGTGGGAGACAAATCGCCATGATGATTTCCTCGGATGGGCACAGGGGCACTGCCGTAGTCAACAGTTTGGCGACAGATACCTGGGTCAAAGCTAGCTGGGAAGAGTTTATTGCTCTGGCGGAAGATCCTGCTTATCTCGATGGCAGGTTTTATTACCATCAAGGACTCTTAAGAATTGAGATGTCGCCCCTTGGCCCTCGACATGGCCGTCAATATTCGATTATTTCCAAGGCGGTTAGTCTTTTTGCCACCATTAAGAATGTCCGGATTGTTGAGTTTGCGCATACTAGTTTTCGGAAGGCCGGTATTGGCGAATTTCAACCCGACTTGGCTTTCTACATTGGTTCGGGTTTGAAAGTGCCGCCGCAAACGGATTCTCCCATCGATTTGGAAGAATATGATCCACCGACGTTGGTTGTAGAAATTGGTAGCACTTCTGTTAGTGATGATTTGGGACGGAAGCGCTTATTGTATGAACAGTCGGGGGTTGAGGAATATTGGGTGAATGATTTGAATGTAGAGGAAGTGATTGCGTTTGCGATCGCGGCTGGGCGCAGTGGTCGAGTGAGCAAGTCTCTGGTTTTGCCGGAGTTGGCGATCGCTCTGGTGGAGGAGGCGATCAAACGCAGTCATCTTGAGGATGATACGAAGATTAATCTGTGGCTACTTAAGACTTTTAGCCAAGGGTGAGAGGTTAAGTACTCAATCATACAATTCATTACAGCTATCGCCATACAGATTAGGTTAGACTTAACCGCTGAAACGCACCACGTATCAGTACTAAACCTTCTGCCTTCTGCCTTGGAGCCTTCCGCCTTTTGCTACAAGAGCCGTTGGTCAAGTTGCGCTCCCTGGTACTCAGAAGTTGTTGGAGAACCTCGAAGCGATTACGGCAATCAGCATGAGTAAACCTAGCGCCCGACGAAAATAGTTAACTCCCTCGAATAGCTCCTGCCACGCCCAAGTAAACAAAGAGCCAAACGCTATTGCGTCTATAGCTATGTGGATGTTGCCGCTTTTTACAATTAAGTTGAGTACAGTTGCTGTAATCCCAACCAAAAGCGGTAGATTTGGCGGTTGAGCAATAACGATATTGCCCTCGCTGTCTCGGAACGTTTTATCGAATAAGCTATTTTCCATGAATAAGAGTTTACTTCGCTCCAAGAGGCTCAACCCTCACCCCTTAGTCGTATTCTCAATTCGAGGAAAATTCTACTTATTAGATTCTTAAAAGAGATTATACTTTTCTTGATTCTCCCGTTTTTCAAGAAACCAATTCTATGGATGCTTACGTCATCTTCAAACAAGCTCAGAAAATGCGGGTTAGCGATGGAGCCATCGTGCCACTGTTGAGCCCTTGTGAGTTGGAAAGGAGGCTGTTAGTCCTGGTTTGGCCTCAACTGGGAGATTTTGACACTCTTGAATATGCCTGGTGGCTGCAACGAGAAGCTCTCCGGATTCAAAGGCAAGGATTGGTGATACGGGCTGTGGGTATCGGCGATCGCGCATCGGGGCAACGATTTTGTGAGTACACAGGGTTCCCATCAGATTGTCTATTTGTCGATCCCAAAGCAGAACTACACCAAAAACTTAATCTGTATCCAGGGCTATCGCTCAAACTTCCCAGCCTCTCGACGGCTCAAAACGCCTGGATAAACCTGATGCTGATGTGTGCAGGAATCGCTAGTCCTGGGACTCTGGCTGAAGTGTTTCGCGGTTATTTGGGCGATCGCAAAGCGCCCCAGTTGATTGACGATGAGGAAGTTGTAAAGGCAACACCTTTGCCCCCACTCAAGGGCTCGTTCTTCAATCTAGCCGGAGGTAAGGGGTATCAGCGTCCTTTTGAACTGGCAACTCTACGACTACGAAATATGGTAGAAGTCTTAAGCCATTGGAACACCTACGTTCCAGAGGCAGCTTATTTAACCCAGCGAGGCGGAACCTTTTTATTCAATGCTCAGGGAGAATTACTTTACGAACACCGCGATCGGGGACTCCTAGGTTTTGCTGCTAATATGAGCTATCCGCTCTCGTTTTTGGGTCTTGCACAGGATGATCTCGTCTAATATCATCTCCGCTAAGAAAACCACACTATGCGAGACTTTGCAGGAAGACTTTAGTCATCACAAAGTGGGCGCTGAAGTCCTCACTATAAATCTATCTTAAGTAGAATATCACTGAAATAAGAGCCTTGAAATAAATTTCATGCTCAAAGCTTAAGTAAGCTAAAGCTTACTAAATAAGCATTTCAACCCGTTAAAACGGGTTTCAGCTTTGACGCCAAACTTTAGTTTAGGGCTTAAGTAAATGCCATTCATCTTAATTAATCTCAGCGCTCATCTTTCCTCACATAGTGAAAGTATAGATATAAATAATTCCCTCATTTCTTAGGCTCACAGCAATAAATCCATGTATTTGCTGAAATAGTTCATGAGGCGAGTAAAACTCAAACTCTTCTTGGTTTTGTCCGGATAACCACCAGCTTATCTCAGGAGAGGCAGGAAATTCTGTTGGCGGTATCTTAGGTTGAAGTTGGCGTCTCCACTGACTAATATTCTTGGGTTCAACCACGATTCTTGCATAAAATCTGTAGTCCGCTGGGCCTAAAAAGTTGTCCCCTATCTGGTACCCAACGTACTGAGCTTCAACGATTTGGGTTGGAGGTTCAACACTCATTATTTTTTTCAAAACAGTTATCCTTTGAGTAGGATTCTGTGTTTGAGAGCTATCAAGAGTCTTTTGCCAGTCTGCACTCTTGGTACAAGCAATAATCAGTAAAGTTAAGATTGCCAAGCTGATTAACTTGTTAAGTCGGCTCATTCCCCGGATACCTCTTCTTAGTTAACGGGTCATATCTTTTGCTGTCGAACTTCTAAATTAGATATCTTGTGGCAAAGCTCTTGTGACCTAGTGATGGGTTAAACTGGGGGTTGTTGAGTTTCCATTTAATTGTTTCTCCCAGCGAGTGGCGAGAGTTCCATTAAAAACCCTTATTCTGCTTAGTGTCTAGACCTGAGTTCGATTATTTCTAACTAACCCCAGAGGCACAGAGAACTCAGAGAAGAGAGAAGAAGAGGGGATAAGCTGAGTTGGGTGTTTTTCCAGAAGTTTGCTGAAAAACTCTAGTTTTTGCAACAAATTCCTCAGACAATACTTCAAAGAATCATATTGGTCTTGAAGTATTTTGATGCGTTTCAGCTTAAATTTCCTGGTTCCTAGTTTTACTTTATTGAACTTATCCATTCCCAGTGCGTTGGCGTTTACTGATATCCAAACACACTGGGCGCAAGCGTGTATCAATCAGATGGCACCGCGCAAGCTGGTGAGTGGTTACCCGGATGGGACTTTTCGTCCCAATGCAACCATTACCCGTGCTGAGTTTGCGGTTCTGATGCTCAATGCTTTCCCGGATGCCCCCGCAAAGCGTGCTGGCACAACATTTAAAGATGTGCCGACGAGTCACTGGGCGCATAAAGCGATTCAGGATGCTTACAAACGGGGGTTTTTTTCAGGTTATCCGGGTGGGACGTTTCTCCCGAATCAAGCGATTCCGAGAGTGCAAGCGATTGGTGTTTTGGCAGGGGCAAAGAATTTTAGCTTTTCCGGTAATGCGGAGGGAACGCTAAGGCAGTATTTTACCGATGCGGCACAGATTCCGGATTATGCCAAAAATGCGATCGCGGCTGCAACCATCAATAGTCTCGTTGTTAACTATCCCAACGTTAAACAGCTCAAACCCAATCAAACTGCCACTCGTGGGGAAGTCGCGTCGTTAATTTGTCGGGCATTATTTATCTATGCGGTGCAGCAGCAGTACATTGCTGGGGTAGAAACTCGACCTCAAGCGGTTCGGGCGTTACCGGGAAAACTCGATACTGTTCCTACTTTTAACAGCAACAGTCCAGAATTGGTAAAAACAGAAGGGATTTTGCTGTCTACTTTTCCACCCGAAGGAAAACAGGTGCCCTCTGCCCATCTCAACTTCCCCTTTGAGGGACGATTTGATGTCTTTACTCACCATATCGCTAGGGCGGAAACTCAGGCAGAAACGGGTACCCTTTACCAGGGGGTGATTGTCCACAATTCTAGTGACAACCCCGTCACGGTGGAGGTTTTGCAAGCTGCCAGTTACCTCTCGACTCCAGAAGCGCAATTTAAAGAGTTGCCCGATATCAAGGATAATGCCGATGGCAGCGTCTACTCTGGCCCTGGCAGTCGGACGATGACTGATGTTCTGCGAGGAGTGCGGCAGGGGATTTTTCCACCACAGTTGGTAATTGAGCCAGGGCAAAGTCAGATGTTGATGAATCAGCCGATTACCATAGAACAGGCACCCGCTTCTAATGGTCGTTCTACGATGATGCGGTTGAGAAGTAATGGGCCGGTTTACGTGGCGAATTTAGCCAAGAGAGGTGTCCGCAATAGTAATGGAACCTACCGAGCACCGATGCTGAAAGAATGGCAAACATTACTGGAAACTGGAGGTTTTGCAGGGCCGCGCGACCCAATTCCCACACCCCTCGATCCACCCAGAGAACCAACGGTGTTTAGTCGTGTAGCGGGTGTCTCTGAGGGGGCGCAATGGCAGGCAGAGATTACAGATAGTCCCAATGGGGAACATCTCAGCCTCCCTGAACCGGGGAAGGCGTTCTCCTACGTCGTGGGTACATTGCATTTAATTACCCTGAGTACCGGGCAAATCCAAAGTGCACGCATGTTAAAGCGCTATGAAGATACAGCTTATTTTGCCCACAGTAATTATGGGGTGGAATACAATCTCACCTTGCCGCTCAAAAACACCACAAGTCAACCTCAGACGGTGACGGTATCCATGCAAACCCCGCTCAAGGATGAGGGGGGGAAAGATTTACTGCTGTTCTTAAACCCACGAGTTGACCAGATTTTCTTTCGCGGTACGGTGAAGGTAAGTTATGAGGATGATGGAGGACAAGCGCAGACACGATATGTACATCTCGTACAGCGACGAGGGCAACCAGGTGAACCCTTAATCACACTGAATCTACCACCTGGGGCGACTCGGAAAGTCCAAGTCAGCTTAGTTTATCCCCCAGATTCCACTCCACCGCAAGTTTTGACAGTTAAAACGTTGGATAAATAACGATATCTTTCCCGTTTGCCTGCCAAGCCACTGCATCTTGCCCTAAAAACTCTGCGTTCCTCCGCGCCGTCCTCTGCGTGACTCTGCGTTAAAAAAACCGCTCCTCAGGATACCAACGCAGATGTGCAGTGTGCGATCGCTCCATCCTGCCATCCCCATCCCTTGGCTATGGTGTTACTTAGCATATCTTATGCATAACCTCCATAGCCTTAAGAGGTATGTTTGAAATAGGCAAGCCACTTTCTCGCTTGCCCAGGGAGGCCTCTACTTATGCAACCTCGAAGAATCGGTATCACCACCCTCATCACTGTATTGGCTGCTACGACTACCGCGTTAATTCCTAATGTTCTAGTGCCTTTCTGTGCACAAATAGCACTGGCTCAAACCCCATTAACTCGTAACCCAGAAGCCTACCGCTTAATAGAGCAAGGAAATCAACAGTATAAAACCAGTCAAATTCAAGCGGCTATACAATCTTGGCAACAAGCATTAACCCTATATCAGAAGAGTGGTGAGCGCCCTAGTGAAGGAATTGCTCTAATTAATTTGGGTCATGCTTACTTTTCCCTAGGACAATACCAAAAAGCCCTGGAATTGTATCAGCAATCACTCGTTATTCAACAGGAACTACGAGAGCGTCCGGGAGAAGCTAATGCCCTCAACCATCTAGGGGAAGTTTACCGAGTCTTAGGGCAATATCAAAAAGCAATCGAATTTTATCAGCAATCCTTAGCGATTATCCGAGAGATAGGTCAGTCGGCTAACAGCGATCGCTACACTCTTCTCCAAGAAGAAGCTACTTCGCTCAACAATCTGGGCAATGCTTACCGAAATTTAGGGCAATATCAAAAAGCGAGCGAAGTTGGCGAACAATCCTTGGCTCTGCTCGAAAAAATGAGCGAATTACCTAGCCGCGATCCCTTCGCTCTACTCAAAGAAAAAGTCAATTCACTCACTAATCTAGGTCATGTTTATTTTTACCTAGGAAACTATCAAAAGGCAGTTGAATGTTATAAGCAATCATTAGCAGTTGTTCGGGAAATAGGAGACCGTCAAGGGGAAGCAAACACCTTAGGAGGTTTGGGCAATATTTACTATTCCTCAGAGCAATATCAAAATGGGATGAAGATTTATCAACAGTCCTTGGCTATTGCACGAGGAATTGGCGATCGCACCAGCGAGGGAATAGTTCTTAACAATATCGGTGCTCTTCTCGCACAACATAACCAGCCCGAACTCGCCATTATTTTCTATAAGCAATCGGTTAATGTTCGAGAAGCCATTCGCCGAGATATCCAAGGGTTGCCCAAGGAACAACAACAGTCTTATACAGACACGATTGCCAATACATACCGCTCTTTAGCTGACTTACTCCTCAAGCAAGATCGAGTCCTAGAAGCACAACGAGTTCTAGATTTGCTCAAAGTGCAGGAGCTAGAGGACTATCTCCGTGATGTGCGGGCTAGTGAAAATTCGGATCAAGGTATTGGCGATCGCGTCCCAGAACAGCAAATTAAAAAGGGCTATGAAGCCATTTTAAACCAAGCAATTGCACAGGGGAAAGAACTCGCACAATTAGAAAGTGTTCCTGTATCCAATAGAAGCGAAGTCCAACAACAGCGTGTTATTGAACTTCGGAAAAATCAAGAGCAAATTACCGAACAGTTTCAGAACTTCCTGAAGAGTCCTGAAGTTGCAGCACTGCTCATCCAGTTACGGCAAACCACTGTGGGAGAGGGGTTTGACTTAGATAAATACGCCACCAGCTTACAGGATAACCTCAAGCGACTCCAACAAGATGCTGTCATTCTCTATCCCTTCGTTCTAGAGGATCGCTTGGAATTAGTATTAGTGACTTCTTACGCTCCCCCAATCCGCAGAACTGTCGCTGTCAAACGGAAAGACCTCAATCGAGCCATTCTAGAATTCCGTGATGTCCTGAAAAATCCTAGCCGAGATGCCAAAAATTCTGCTCAGAAGTTCTACAATTGGCTGATTAAACCTATTGCCAATGACTTAGCTCAAGCTAAAGCCAAAACTATTATCTACGCCCCTGACGGACAACTGCGTTATATCCCCCTTGCCGCTCTCTATGATGGCAACCAGTGGCTTGTACAGCGCCTTGGTATCAACAATATTACCGCCCTCAGCCTCACCGAATTCAATACAAAACCTCAAAGTAAGTTGCACATCTTTGCAGGTGCTTTTACCCAAGGTAATTACAGTATCCAAGTTGGCAGTCAACAGTTCAATTTTCAAGGGCTAAAATATGCCGGAACAGAAATAGAAAATCTGGCGAAAATCGTTCCTAGTACGACACGATTGTTAGATCAGCAGTTCAACCGAGATACTGTTCTTCAGATGAACGACTACTCCGTTGTCCATCTTGCTACTCATGCCGCATTTGTTGAAGGACAGCCAGAGCAGTCGTTTATTTTGTTTGGTGATGGCAAGTATGCCACTCTTCGAGATGTTGGAAGCTGGCGGTTACCCAATGTGGACTTGGTGGTACTTTCCGCTTGCGAAACGGGTTTAGGCGATAAGCTAGGCGACGGGAAAGAGGTTCTTGGATTTGGCTACCAGATGCAACGAGCGGGAGCGAGAGCCGCTATTGCTTCGCTATGGCAAGTGGATGATGGCGGTACCCAAGCCATGATGGATGCCTTCTATGCTGCACTGGAAAATGGTAGTACCACTAAAGCCGAAGCCTTACGACAAGCTCAAATCGCCCTGATTACTGGGGATTACAAAGCCTTGGGGCAACAACGGGGACTGGAAGTACAGCAGCGCACTAGAAGTAGTTTACCGCCTACGGTAAATAGTCGCCTCAGCCATCCCTACTACTGGGCACCGTTTATTCTGATTGGTAATGGATTGTAAGTTCCATTCGCTTAGGACTTGGGCACAGCCTCTATCTATAGGGTGTGTTAGCGTAGCGTAACGCACAATGCCGCTGTTTTAATCCCTCAATTGAGAATAGTGCTTTCTGAACTGAAGACCAATGGCACTCTCGCTAAGATGGAAAATTTATAGGCGTGCAACTCGTGAAAAAGATTCTAATCGTCGTCCATCAACCTACCTCTGATACTGGACTGGTTGGACAAATTCTTCGCGCTTGGGGCTATACCGTCGATATCAGAGTACCGAGTCAGCAGGACGAACTCCCCCCGACAATGGACAATCACAACGCTGTGATCATTTTGGGGGGGCCAATGAGTGCTAACGATCGCGAAACTCTCCCCTTTATCGGTACCGAACTGGATTGGATTCCAGTTGCTCTAGAATCAGGTAAGCCTTACCTGGGAATTTGCCTCGGGGCGCAATTACTAGCCCATGTCCTCGGTGCAACGGTGAAACCCCATCCTGATGGCATGGTAGAAATTGGCTACTTCCCAGTGATGCCGACTGGAGTGGAAAGCGAACATTTCGCTCAGCCGTTGTATGTCTATCACTGGCATCGTGAAGGGTTTGAACTGCCGAAGGGAGCAGTTTCCCTGTTTGAAGGCGAAATTTTTAAGAACCAGGCATTTCGTTATGGTGAGAACGCCTATGGTGTCCAGTTTCATCCGGAGATGACGCGGCAGATGATGGAACGCTGGACGACAGACGGTGTTCACATGCTAACCCTTCCGGGGGCGCAGTCTCGTGATGAGCAACTATACCAGCATTCACTTTATGCGATCGCAATGGAAAATTGGCTCAAAGGGTTTCTCTGTCACTGGTTGGGACAGGATGCGATTACCCAAAAAGTCTGCGCCTAAACTCTAGAGTCTGTCTGATTTATATAGGAAACTGATCCGGCTAACTCGATGATTGAATGTTCAGGATTGTTCATGCCTTGCTAATTGTTCTCTCACCCAAGCCCGGAAAGCTTTCATCGTCGCATTTCTCCCTCTTACTTTACTTTGTTCCACAAAATCATGGAGAACATCAGCAATAGGTAAATTGGGAAAAGCCAAGCTAGTTCCTGACTGCACGTATTTGCCAGACTGAAGAATATTAATTTCTATCGTTTTGCCATTATAACGCCAGAGTTCAGTCACCCCTAATTCTTGATAATTATTAAACTTAGTTCTGGATGTAATATCAATTTCAATGGCTAATTCGGGCGGCGGGTCTATTTCTAAATCTAGCCGTTTCTTGCCTCTAATTTGGGCTTCCTTCTGAATATAAAAACAATCATCGGGTTCAACAGCTTGTCTCATCGCTTCATTTTCAAACGTCGTTGAGCCAAGGCTCCTAAACTCGATGTCCATTTCTTCCAGAATTGCCTTGACAAAATCCCCAATAATTACTTTGTTATCTTCATGTTCTGGCAGTGGAGTCATAATTTCTAGCGTACCTTGGCTATAAGAAAGCCTCGCACTACGACTTTCACCCAAATTTTTTAAAATATCTTGGAATTGCTGCCAGTTGACATTTTTTAAGAGCAGTTGATGTCCGGGTGGTACGATAATTTGTTCGAGGGCTAACAGCATTTTATTTTATACCAGCTTAAAGCTATACAATGAACATTTGACAAGACGGATTGGAACATATCCAGGCTAACACTCTACCTGAGTTAGACTGCTGCACTGAGATAAGCTAACCAGCCACAATCAGCCTTGCATAGGGTAGGCAGGATGCCTAGCCATAAGCACAATTATTGATTGTGGGATGGGCGTCTCGCTCGTCCTCTCATTTGGTGCAAGTCCCTTCAATAAAAAAGCGCTCACGAGCATTGGATGAAAAGTTCTCTCCCCTGACTCCTAGCTCCTGACTGCTGACTTCTTTTTTCAGCTTAGATGTCACTCTACAATCCGTTGCCAATTAGAATAAACGGTGCCCAGTAGTAGGGGTGGGAAAAATTGGAACGGCTGTTATTAGCTACGGTAGTCTCTACCCCAGGTTGGGAGATAACCCCAAGTCCTCGTTGTGGAGCATCTTTAGCCGTGAGTTTACCTTGCAAAAAACTAAGTTGTGCTTGACGCAGTGCTTCGGCTTTAGGCATCGGTTTTTCCGATGTTCCACTAGCTAAATCCTTGTAAAATTGTTGCATCAATAAGCTAGTGCTGGCATCGTTAACTGACCACAGGGAAGCCATCACTGCTTTAGCTCCCCCATTGAGAAAGTAGTAGGCGACACTGGCAATTTCTACCCCATCTTGACGAGGCCCAGCCAATGCCGTTTCGCAAGCGGATAGGACGACGAGGTGAATATTACTTAATCCCGTCAAGGCATTAATTTTAGCAATGGTTAGCTGTTCACCTGTTCCTAACAGAAGGTAAGACTTATCTGAGCTATTTGGCACAAATTCACCGTGAGTGGCAAGGTGCAAAATCTTGTATCCCGTGAGATTGTCTCGCAGAGTACGAAAGTCAAAGGCGCGGTTTAGGAATTTCTCTCCCGGATAAATGCCTTGGGTATCGTTGGTTTTCGTTCGCACGATCGCATCTAATTCGGCGGGTACATTCGGCAAAGCATTGAAACCAGAGACAGCATCCGATAGTCCCATTGCCAGAATAGGGGTGTTTTGAGTTCCGATTGGCAGGTGATCGCGCATATCGGTCAAATCGGCTGATAGCACCGTATATAGAGAGTAGTTCTCAATCAGGTATTTTTGTCCGTCGAACAGGGCACTCATCGGGATGTAGCGCGTCACCCGATCCAAGGAAAAGACTAGATGTTTAATTGGATTTGCCTTGAGTTCCGCTTCTAGGGGTTTAATCAGCCAGTTGTAGAGTTTGGCGCTGGTCGCTTGAACTTCTGCAATATTAGAGTTAGGACTTTGTAGTAGTTTACGGAACTGAACAACCGTTTCTCCTAACTCCTGTTGTCCGACGTTGACTTCAATTTTCTTGACCACATCCCCTTCAGAGTACATCAGCAACCAGAGCTTATTCTCCATCACCAAGGGGTAAATCATCACCGTACCAGGTTGTGCTTTGACAATTTCTCTAGCTTTCGCCAGTTTCCGGGGGTCGAAGAAAACATCGTCCGTGGTACGGTTAGCGCGGATTTCTTTGTCAATTTTCAGCAAGTCTTGATTGAATTGTTCTACCACAGCAGTGAGTTTGTCATTGAGGGCGCTTTTCTGGCTACAGTTAGTGCGATCGCATTCGCTAATCTGGCGTCCCAAAGCAATTAAAGACTGACTAGCAGCGGGAATCTTGGTTTCAGTCGAAGTTAGAGGCACATTTGGTTTGTCGCTGGTAGCACCTCCACCTCTGGCAACATCACGGATTTCCTGTATTTTTAATAGTTCCAGTACCTGCTGGGCTTCTTTATCCCGTCCTTGGGAGAGTAATAAATCTGCTAGTTGGCGATAAATATCAGCAGTTTTTACGTTATTAAAATCAACAGTTGCTTGCAAGAATGAATTTTGTAATTCTGGTGGTAAACCTTGGATATTACGCCGGATTTCCTCAATATCGTTGATAGATTGCTTGTAATAGGTAATCGCAATACTAGGTTGATTTAAGTCGCGGTAAATGCTAGCCAAACCGTACAAACTGTAAGATTGATTACCTGCTACTTCTGTCGGGGTAGGAATTGCTAATGCTTGTTGATAGGCAGCTATGGCTTGCTCTTTGCGTCCAAATTTGCGATGTAAAGCACCTAGAACATTGAGTGCTTGTTTTTCCCAGACTGGATTTTGGGTTTTCCGGGCGAATGTCAAAAAGGCTTGTGCTGACTCTATCGCTTTGGCATCATTGTCTAATGCAGCGTAACCAACACTCAACATCTTGGTGGCGAAGACTTCCAACCCAGGTGCTTTAATTTCCTGGAATATAGTTAATGATTGCTGGGCGAATTCTACAGCTTTTTGGGGTTCACCTTGAGAAAAGTAGTTAGAAGCAAGCGCCAGTAAAGCATAACCTTCACCTTGGCGGTTTTTGAGTTGCCGCATTGTGGCGAGTGCTTTTTGGTAATAGTCGCGGCTTTTCTGGTAATCTCCCAAGCTACGGTAGATATCACCGAGATTAAACTGCGGTATCGATTGAAGGAAAGGACTTTTAAGTTCTGTCGCTATTTTCAAACTTTGCTGATTCAACTCCAAGGCTTTCTGATAGCCATTTTTATTGGTGTAAAGATTACCCAGGTAAGATAACGCCTGAGCTTCCAAACCAGGATTTTCCAACTCTCGTGCTATTGCCAAACTTTGCTCGATGAACTCTTTACCTTTGCTATAGTTGCCAACAACTTGATAAGCATCACCCAAATTCATTAACAAGCTTGCTTCTTGTTGACGGTCTTTGTATTTTCTTGCAGATACTAAGCCTGGTTCTGCAACAGAAATTACTTTTTGATAGTCTCCCAATTTTTGATAAGCATTGCTGAGAGACCC
>NZ_DATNPA010000065.1:0-4718 GCF_036703385.1 Allocoleopsis sp.
TATTCCAGGCAAGAAAGGCTATCCAAAGTTCAAGAAGGACTGCCGTTCTGTTGAGTACAAAACTTCCGGGTGGAAGCTTTCTCCCGATAGGCGCTCAATCAATTTCACCGACAAGAAAGGGATTGGTAAACTTAAACTCAAAGGGACGTGGGATTTACACTACTACCAGTTAGACCAGATAAAACGAGTTAGGTTAGTGCATCGTGCTGATGGCTACTACGTACAGTTCTTGGTGAATGCCGAGAACAAAGTAGATGTAGAGTTAACAGGCAAAAATATTGGTTTAGATGTAGGACTCGAAGAGTTTTACACCGATTCCAACGGTCACACTGAACCGAATCCCAAGTTTTATCGAACTGGTGAGAAACAGCTGAAGTTTCTGCAACGGTGTGTTTCTCGTAAGAAAAAAGGCTCTGCCAATCGCAAGAAAGCCATTAATAGGTTAGGGCGAGTACACCTCAAGATAAGTAGGCAGCGTGAAGAACATGCCAAGAGAGTGGCACGTTGCGTCATCCAATCTAACGATTTGGTTGCCTACGAAGACTTGAGGATTAAGAACTTAGTGAAGAATCATTGTCTCGCCAAATCTATTAATGATGCAGGTTGGTATCAGTTCAGGAAATGGTTAGAACATTTTGGAGGGAAGTTTGGCAGGATAACTATTGCTGTTAATCCGGCCTATACATCCCAGGAATGCTCTAGTTGTGGTGCAACAGTCAAGAAATCCCTGTCCATGAGAACCCATATTTGCAAATGTGGCTTTGTACTAGATAGAGATTGGAATGCTGCTATCAATATCCTGAAATTAGCCTTGAGTACCACAGGGCATGTGGGAACTTGGGTTATAGACCCGAACGCTTCGGGAGATTCGACCTCTACTCTGGCTGGAGCAATCCTGTCTGAGCAAGTTGGGTCTATGAACGAAGAATCACCGCACTTTTAGGGCGGTGAGTGTCAATAAACTGAAACAAGCACCCCAGCGATCGCTTACAGCACACTAACTTAATGTACTCAACAATTCCTCATGCAAGAAAAAATCATCTGGCTACAGGGCAGCAATAATCCTGAAAACGGGAACAACTTAGCCACAATCAAGCAATGGTGGACTAGCCTCCATGACAAAAAAATCGCATGGCGACAGCGACTCATTCCCCAGACAGAAGAGATCAGCGCACTTGACTGGGAACCTCAACGCTTTGACGAACTATTTAAAATACAAACGCCTGAAATTCGAGGCATCACCCTCTACTGGCACAAACCCGACACCGAGCAAGAACGCAGCACAACACCTCGCAAGCTGGAACTTGAACAGGAGAGCCAGGAACTTTATATCTATCCCCAATCTCAGAAAGGACTCGTCATTCGTGTCAGTACTCCAGAAGTTATCTATAAGAAGATTGCATTAAAAAACCCCCAGTGGCAAGGCACCAATATTGGTGAAAACTATATTCTTACACTCCGAGATGAATCGCAAAAACTAGAAATTCAAGTTATTCTTAGCCCAGCTAATCTCGATCAGCTTCAAGCACATTTACCGTAATGATCCATCAAATGAATTGAAGGTTGAAAATTGGTAAATTCAAGGTTGAGAGTTTCCGTTCTTTAGTGGCTATATTTGGCAGCAAATGCGTATCCTGAAGGGTGATACGCTTAAGAGTTTGCTTGGCTTCACACACATAATTTTATAGGGACACCTACCAGGCTCAAAAACTTATGAGTCCAATCCTACCTTCAATCATTAGGTTAAATAAACTGCCTGAGCTTCAAGCTGCGCTTTTACCCATGATGCAATGGATTCTCCCCCTTGCCCTTGTCATAGGCAGCTTACTTGCTGGAGTAATCTTTGAGAGAATTTTTCTCAAAAAATTCAAGAGATTGGCAGCAAAAACTAATTTTTTTGGCTATGAATTAATTTTTGAAGCACTGCATCGCAAAACTTTGATTTGGTTTTTCTTGGGAGGGCTTTATGCGGCTATTTTCGCGATTCCACTCCTCCCTAACGTTTCCAGTCTGCTTCAAAAAATTATAACGGTAGTTTTTCTATATACAGCCACACTGTTTTTGGCAAAACTGGCAGGTGATTTTGTCTCCTTAGCTGGGCAAAGCTCAAAAGGAGGTTTACCTGCATCTTCTTTACTAACGAATTTAGTCAGAGTTCTGGTAGTCACATTTGGAATTCTGATGATACTTCAGGCATTAGGAATTCCGATTACCCCGATTATTGCTACGTTAGGGATTGGTAGCTTAGCGGTTGCTCTAGCGTTTCAAGATACTCTTGCCAATTTATACGCTGGCTTATTTTTAATTATTTCTCATCAAGTTCGTCCTAATGACTATATCAAATTAACAACGGGAGAAGAAGGTTATGTGACCGACATAACTTGGCGCAATACGATGATTAAAGAAATTCCCAACAACTTAATTATTGTGCCTAATAAAAACTTGGCCTCTGCAATTTTTAAAAATTATCATTTGCCAATCAAAGAAATTAGCTTGCAAGTCCCTGTTGGGGTTAGTTATGAGAGCGATCTCGAGCAAGTTGAACAAATAACTATTGAGGTTGCCAAAGAGGTGATGGAAAATGTGTCCGGTGGTGTGCCAGAATTTGAGCCGTTTATTCTTTATCAAGAATTTGGAGAATTTAGCATTCATTTTAATGTTTTTCTAAGAATTCAAGAATTCTTTGACCAACGCCTGGTTAAGCATGAATTTATTAAGAGGTTACACAAGCGATATCGAGAAGAAGGAATAGAAATCCCTTACCCTACTCGGATTACCTATTTTAAACATTTCCCAGAGCAAGAAGTAGAAAATCCCACGACTGGGCTAACGCTAAAGTCGTGGGACTCTTAAGTGATATCAGTCAAACTGAGGTCAAGCAAAAGCAATCTATTACTGAGATTTTTTGTTGCTACCTTCAGGCTTAGGTGGAGCAACGGTAGCTTTGACATTTACCCCTTTAACACCCTTGATTTGTTTGGTCAAGGTGGGAATCTTATCTAACTGCGCTTTGGTCGGGACAGTTCCTGATACAGTTACGGTACCGTTATCCTCCGCTTTAACAACTAGCTGACCATTGGGAATATTCGCCTCTAATTTACTGCGAACTTCGCTTTCCAGGTCGCCTTCAGCTCTTTTTGTATCGCCCCCAGTAACATTATTGCGTTGTTCCCGTGCTCGAATATCAGCATTGAGCTGATCTCGGCGGGTTTGGCTTTGTGCATCCTGTTGAGCATCTTTCGCAGCCTCTTGCGTTGGAGTCGTTGGGCTGGCTTCAGTCGTATTTGGGGCATCTGCTGCTGTTTTAGCGTTGTTGGTGCAAGCCGCTGCACCAAACAAGAGAACGCCACTGAGTAAAAAGGTCGTAAGCTTTTTCATTTTTCGTTTCCTCTATTGGAATGTTAATGATGGAAATGTTTTGGGGATTAGGACTTCTACACCTTCACCGAATTTCAGGGATTTGTACTCTTGTAGCGCTTCCCTGTTACTAGACCTTTCCTATAGTGATGTCTAAGTTCGGTGGGTGTAAAAGGGAGCAGAAGTAAGTTTTGTTATTCCTCCTGCTCCCAAAGTGTTTTAAGAGACTAGAGACTTAGGATTGCCGAGAATTTGTCACCCTATAAAGTCTGGTCTCGGCGGTCAACGATCACAACATCAGGGTTACTATCGACAACGTTGGGAGTGTCCGGGTGAATAACCTCACGGGTAACGGTTGGAGTGGTTGTGGTGCGATAATCCGTGCGATCGCCAACGGGTGCATCAAACACGTTCCAATCCTGAATATGGTGACGGCTCAGAATCGTATCAGCACGACGAATTTCATCGTCTGTACCATCGACCATCACCAGATAATCGCCCCGGTTAACTCGGTCGTTGTAGAAGCGGGCGCGGTCATCGGGAATCCCTAAACCGACCAATGCACCCGTTAAACCACCGGCTGCCGCACCAATTGCGCCGCCAGCAGCAGTTGTCGCCAGGGCAGTCGCCAAAGCACCTCCAGCTAAAACTGGACCAATCCCCGGAATTGCCAAAGCACCCAAGCCAACCAGTAATCCGCCTAAACCGCCGAGAGCAGCACCTGTGGCAGCACCCCCTTTGGCACCTTCGTCCGTCATAGTACGGTCAGCCACATTGCCAACCTGAGGCTCGCCGGGAGTATGTTTGCCAACCAGAGAAATTTGATTCATCGAGAAGCCAGAATCCCTTAAATCCCTCAGTGCGGCTTCAGCATCGCGACGATGGGGAAACACGCCCACGGCACGATGACGGCGACCTAGATCGTGGTGATGGGTGCCAGTAGGAGTAACGTGAGTGCTGTGGGTGCGATCGCGATCTGGGGTCATATCATGACTACGTCCGGCAGACACATCTCCTGTATCGTAAATGCCCCACTCCTGAATCCCGTGACGGCGCAAGAGGGCTTCAGCTTGGCGAAGTTCGTCTTCTGTGCCATCGACCATCACCAGATAATCACCCCGGTTCACCCGATCGTTGTAGAAGCGGGCGCGTTCTTCAGGGATACCTAAACCAACCAGTGCGCCAGTTATACCACCTGCTGCTGCACCAATTGCACCGCCAGCTACTGTCGTCGCGAGGGCTGTTGCCAAAGCACCTCCAGCAATCACAGGGCCGATACCGGGAATCGCTAAAGCACCCAAGCCAACCAGCAAGCCGCCTAAACCACCGAGAGCAGCGCCTGTAGCCGCACCGGCTTTGGC
>NZ_DATNPA010000066.1:0-6970 GCF_036703385.1 Allocoleopsis sp.
AGAATAGAGAGCAAAATATATTCAATTCCTATCAGTTCAGGAAAACCAAGACAGACATGTTTTCCCCGCATAACATCCTTAGGACAATCGGCAAACCTCCTGGCTCCCAAGGATGTCTCTAGAATCTTCAACTCCCCATCCAAAGCCAAATATTCCATTTGGCGAAGAGATAATAGTTGGTTTAACAAGAAATTCATTAGGGCTGGATCATTTGATAAGCTAGTTTTTGGAAAATTTCATCAACGTATAGACCTGTTTTAGCTGAAGTCGCATAGATTGCCATTACCTTATCTTGATTTTTGAAGGAAATAAAATCAAAAATATTTTCCATTTTATCCTTCTCTAGTAAATCTGATTTGTTTAAAGCAACGATGACAAAACCTTTAGGATTAACCGATAAAAAGCATTCAATATGATCGGAAATATGCTCGATTGTTACCTGGCGGTTGACATCAGCAACAACCACTGCGGTGGTAGCACCTTGCAAATAAGTCGGAGTGATGGCCTTAAATTTAGTATTTCCTTCTAAATCCCAAATTAGCAGCTGCAAATTTACCTGTTTCTGCTGCTCTGCTAATTGACATTCAACAGTCTTTCGAGAAATTTTTACACCGACTGTGGAAAGATATTGATCGCTAAACTGGCGATCCACAAAGCGACGTATTAAGCTGGTCTTACCTACACTAAAGTCGCCAAGCATACAGATTTTTTTTGATATTGTTGAAGGCATTGTAATTGTTCAGCTCAGTTCGAGGACGAAACCTGTAGGAGAAGGCCGTTGCTGGTATGCTGGCAAGAGCAAACAGCGGGGAGTCCTAACCAGGGTTCACACACCATAAAACTGCGGAAAATAAAGCGTGTCCTCAGTCGTAGCGAAAACCCGAAATAACATTACCATGTAATGATTCAATGAGGAGTCAAAGCCTCTGAACAATTGTCAGTCAGATCTTCAAAAATTGCCCCTCGCCCTATCAGCTCACGCTTCATCAGCTCAGAAAGACCTAAATTGTAGGCAAATAGTGTCTGGGTCACGTCCGCAAGCCTGAGATTAGTCAGACTGAGATTGGCAAGCTTCAGATCCGCTCCGCTCAGGTTAGCACTACTCAGGTTGGCACGGTTCAGGTTAGTGCGGCTGAGATTGGCTCTGCTGAGCTTAACACCGGTGAGATTTACACGGCTCATATTTGCGCCACGCAGGTTGGTGCTGCTGAGATTGGCACGAGTTAGATTAGCCTTGAGCAGGTTGGCACCGCTCAAATCTGCTTCGTTCAGGTCGGCACCGCTGAGATCTGCTCCGATCAGGTTAGCATCACTCAAGTTGATACGATTCAAGGTACCACTGATCAGATTAGCATCTCTCAAGTCAGCCTCATTCAGGTTAGCCTCTCTCAGGTTGGCACTGATGAGCTTTGCATGAATTAAACTAGCATCTCTCAGGTCGCTACGGCTCAAATTGGCACCACTCAAGTCAGAGCTAATTAGCTTAGCATCCCTCAGATTGGCCTGAATGGCATTAACGCTAGTTAAGTTGGCACAGAGCAATTTAGCATTAATGAAATTAGCACTGATTAAGTTAGCACCACTGAGATTGGCATCGCTTAGATTAGCGTTCCTGAGGTTGGCATCCCTCAAATTAGCACCACTCAGATTAGCATTCCTCAAATTGGCACCACCCAAGTCGGCACGGCTTAGATCCGCACCGCTCAGGTCGGCACAATTGAGGTCGGCACGATTGAGGTCGGCACGGCTCAAATTAGTTCCGCTCAAATCGGTGCGGCTTAGGTTAGCACCACTCAAGTTATCGCCGCTGAGATCTTCACCGCTAAGATCGACACCCACAAAATCTTCAGCAAGATTTAGACCAGCAATTTGCGCCAGCCTGGACAAGTCCTCTGCTCTGGCCCCCATGAGTTGCTGGATCAGGTTGTAAAGGTGCAGGGCAAAGGCTTTATCAGTCATATCGCAACTCTTGCCGACTCAGATAGGGTTTTAATTTTCGCTTCAGTAAGTGACGAGCGATCGCTCTGTGAATAATTACCCTCTTCTTTTTCCCAATTTTGTGTGGTACCAGACCTGCCGCATCCGTTATATAGATATCTTCTGGCGAGACGCAAAATATGGCTTCCACACGGCAGGGCAATGCTTTCACCCTCAAGGTTCCCAGTAAGGTACGATTGAATGAGCCTTGTAAAATAGAATTATCCTTTTCTGCCGCAAAAACCCAGGTTAAATTTTCCTGTAAACCTTGAGTTCTGCTCCCAGAAACAGCGATCTGAGCCGGCGCTTCTTTCCTGACTGTTTTCAGGGCTTCGAGGCTTGGCTGGAGTTCAGGTTTTCTCTCTCTTAAGTAGACCGTGAAACCACTTTGATAGTTACTGCTTTCTGGGTTGTATCGTCCCGGTTCTCCAGAAAGTTCAAAAGCTCCCTTTAGTCCGGGTGATGCCAGGGAAAGTTCCCCATTTTCTACCCTTAACTTGAGTTTTCCACCTTTTATACCGAACTTAAGGCACCTTCCGGGTAACGGCTCCTCCTGTTCATTGAATTGTAGAGCCAAGTACAGTTGAATTTGGTTGGTTGCAGCCGATTTTGTCTTGAGGTTAAAAATCCCCTGCTTCTCGGCCTGAATCAGCCTTCCTTCCAATTTTATGGATAGGCAGACTGGACAGTTGTTCTCAGGTGGAGCCTGAGAGAAGGGAGGGGGATGTTGTGGCATTACCAAACTGATATCAGTCTGTTGGAGGATGACTATATTATCATGACTGTGAAGCGATTTTCTCTCTCCATAGATTGACTTTCTCCTTGAAAGTGAGCTACTCCACAAACAAATTGCCGAGGTAGTCGGGATGTATTCCAAACCCAAAACTCAGCGCTATGCTATCCAACCCTGTGATTGGTCAATTGATCAACTCCCAGGATTAAGCGAGCGGGATCGAGATCAGCTACGAAGATTAGGCATGACAACAACTGGGCAACTCCTGCAAAAAGCTAGCACTGTGCAATTAAGGCAAGTGTTGGCTAATCAGCTGGAAATCAAGATTCAGTACGTAAACAAATGGGTTGCGTTAGCAGATTTGGCTCGTATACCGGGGATTGGTTGTCAATACTGCGGACTCGTGCTGCACGCGGGCATCTGCTCAGCGACTCAACTTGCCCAGACTCCTGCCCACAGATTGCATCAACAAATCTTACGGTTGCAAGTCGCCATGATGCAGCGCAAAGATCTTTGCCCTCATGTAGACAAAGTTGCATCTTGGATTAAACAAGCGCGTGAGTTAGCTTAAAAGTATAAAGGGTAAAGGATGTTAGCGAAGCCGAGGCGTTAGCCCAAAGTTACTTGCTCCTTACCACTACCCAGCACAAGATGTCTTGTCTTAAAGCGACTTGAATCAAAAGTCTTGCAGCGGACTGAACTAGGGGAATATCCAGTCGTGCGTACCAGCGCTAGGCTCTAAGAGTGGTAGACAATGGTTGCCCTTGAAAGCCGACTCTTTCAAGCCCCCGTTATATCCGTAGGGTTAACGGGGATCATTGACCCTTCATCCGAACTCAGTTCCTAATCTTTGGCTAACACGCCATTGAGGAAAATATCAGCTAGCCCTTCTGCCATCTCTTGCATTTGCTTAGGGGAGGCTCCTGGTTCCATGATGGTTTCATGGCTGAAGCCAGCAACAGCAAACATGCCCAAAAACACCTGAGCAACAATTTTGGGGTTCGTGCGACGATAAATCCCTCGATCCATTGCCGTTTGGAAGAAGGCTTCAGCGACATCCGTCATTTTGATGATCACTTCTGACTGAATGCGATCGCGTAACTCTGGATGAAACTGGGCTTCCATGAAGCAAACTTTCATCATATCGGCATTCTCATGCATTCGCAGCATCCGCCGTCGCATCACCTGCGCCACAGCTTTATAGCTGCCCATCTCACTGAGTTCTGTCAGCAAATCAGTAAGAATTTCTATCCAGCCTTGAGTTGCGACCTCAATTAATATGGCTTTTTTGTTCTCAAAATGGCGAAATAGGGTACCTTCTGCTACTCCAGCGGCACTGGCCAAATCACGGGTTGTTGTCCCGTCATATCCCCGCGTCGCAAACAAATGCTGCGCTGCTTGGAGGATGCGTTGCCTTGTCTCTGTTTCTGACTGAGGAGGCCGATTTAAAATTCGCATTTGAAGTCCCAACAAAAGCTGTAGCGCTATTGTCCAATAAGATACCTAATAATTGGCAAAAGTTTCGTGAAGATATTCTCAGCTGCAAATTTCTCACCGAATGAAGATGGGGGAAGTCGGCTGTTGGCAGTTCGTTCCGAGATTTTGGTACAAACATCCCCCTCTGTGCCATCCCGACTAGGCTATATCTTCACTACAGCAAGGGTTCTAGCCTATCCACTTGAGGTTATGTAAGTGCTTGTCCTGTGTATGTAACAGCTCATAAAAATTTTTACTACTATGCAATTTATTTACCTAACATATAACAGTCGTTTCCATCTGGTACTCTCCCTAATCTAATTCCCCCCCGGAGGCTGGCATCATGGCAGATCCCGTTCATGGCACACTCATTGATACTACCTGGCCGAGTCTGCCTCTTGCCGAGTGGCAAGATACCTATGAAACGCTCCACATGTGGACTCAGATCGTTGGCAAAATCCGGCTGACGTTAGCTCCCAAAATTAATCATTGGTGGCATTCTACGTTGTATGTTACGCCGCGTGGACTGACGACCTCTTCAATAGCTTGTGGAACGCGCACCTTTGAGATTAGCTTCAATTTTCTCGAACACCAGTTACAAATCGACACCAGTGACGGCACCAGCCGCAGAATTGCGCTTGTTTCCCGCTCTGTGGCGGACTTTTACCAAGATGTTATGGGGGCATTGCGTGCGCTCGGTATTGATGTTCACATTTGGACGATGCCGCAGGAAGTACAGGAACCTATCCCCTTTGAGCAGGATGACAAACATGCCGTTTACGATGCAGAGTACGCACAGCGGTTTTGGCGTATTCTCCTGCAAGCCGATCGGATAATGACAGCGTTCCGTTCGCGCTTCATTGGTAAAAGCAGCCCCGTACACTTTTTCTGGGGCAGTTTTGACCTTGCCGTGACTCGCTTCTCTGGGCGGCTTGCGCCAGAGCATCCAGGTGGAGTGCCTAACATGGCAGATTGGGTAACAAGAGAGGCGTACTCGCATGAGGTGAGTAGCTGTGGTTTCTGGCCAGGGGGTGGGGCAGTGATAGAACCGGTTTTTTATGCTTATGCTTACCCTACACCGGAGGGATTCGCAGACTATCTTATCCAACCAAAGGAAGCATTTTACAACTCCCAGATGGGAGAGTTCATCCTGCCTTATGAAGCCGTGCGACAGGCTGACAATCCTGATGAAGTCCTCCAAAGCTTCCTCCAAAGTACCTACGAGGCAGCTGCTCATTTAGGAAATTGGGATCGAGCCGCCTTAGAAGGCACTCCAGTTTTATAAACCTGACTTGGGTTCATCCCAAAAGGTACTCAACCCGGATGTGATATGAAACATTTGGGTTAAAGTAACAATTTAGCACTCAGACAAGGGGATGCTCTCAATCCAGTTGTCCTAAAATTGGCAGCTTTCAATCAGCTCCACCGACTCATCTACTCACAACAAAATCTTATGCCCTGCCAACATCTCAATGAACTAACTCCGGAAACCTTAATTTCTAAGGCAAACTATCCCATATTCCGCTGTGAAGAGTGTATGCGGATTAATGGTCGCTGGGTA
The DNA here is from genome assembly GCF_036703385.1 of Allocoleopsis sp. Taxonomy (NCBI): domain Bacteria; kingdom Bacillati; phylum Cyanobacteriota; class Cyanophyceae; order Coleofasciculales; family Coleofasciculaceae; genus Allocoleopsis; species Allocoleopsis sp. The sequence goes on from NZ_DATNPA010000066.1 coordinate 5,748, forward strand.
CATCTGCGCATCTGCCAAACCTGCGGCAAGATGCTGTGCTGTGACTCATCTGAACATCAGCATTCGCGTCGTCACTATGAGGAAACCGGACATGCTGTAATCAGTTCAGCGGAATTAGGAGAGCAATGGCTGTGGTGTTTTGTGGATGAGCAATCCAAGAACTATTGACATAGAACCCCTACCCTCGCAACGAGCTACTTTTTTTGGCAGGATATAGCAGGAGTCGGAGAAACTGTTATTGAGAACACTAAAAACAGTGCCAATTGCTACCGCTATATGAGTCAGGTGAATTTATTCGTTCTGCTTTTCAAGGTTGTTGCTGCCCAGTTAAGACAACATCGGTGGCGATCGCTCATTTTAGCTTTCCTGGGGACGGCAATTATTGGATGGGGAATGCTTCCCGCTGCGGCTTTTGCTCGCACCGAAACCCCAGCCGCATCCTCTGCGTCCATCCAGCCTTACTTGGAGGGAGTTATCCAGCGAATCACAGAGTTTCGCCTGGATAACGGCATCAAGTTCATTGTGCTCAAACGCGACAAAGCCCCCGTTGTGTCCTTTGTCACCTATGCCGATGTTGGGGGTGCCGATGAACCTAATGGAAAAACAGGTGTTGCTCACTTCCTGGAGCATTTAGCTTTTAAAGGTACCACGCGCATCGGGACGAAAGACTACAACGCCGAAAAGCCACTTTTAGACAAGCTAGATCAGTTGTCTGAACAAATTCAAGCAGCTAAAAAGGCAGGTAAAGAGACAGAAGTTACCAAGTTACAGGCAGACTTTACCCAAGTGGAGGCCCAAGCCGCTAGCTTGGTCAAGCAGAATGAATTGGGTCAGATTGTGGAGCAGTCTGGGGGTGTTGGCTTGAATGCGGCGACATCCGCCGATGCCACAGTCTATTTCTACAGCTTTCCTGCCAATAAGATAGAGCTGTGGATGTCTCTGGAGTCGGATCGATTTCTAGACCCCGTATTTAGAGAATTTTACAAAGAAAAAGATGTCATCTTAGAAGAGCGTCGTCTGCGAACCGATAACTCTCCCATCGGTAAGATGATTGAAGTGTTTCTCGATACCGCTTTTAAAGAGCATCCTTACCGTCGTCCGGTGATTGGCTATAACGAAGACATTCGCAGCCTTACCCGTGAAGATGTTCAGCAGTTTTTTGAGACTCACTACGCTCCCAGTAAATTGACGATCGCAGTTGTGGGTGATGTTGACCCCACGAA
>NZ_DATNPA010000067.1:0-17719 GCF_036703385.1 Allocoleopsis sp.
GAGAAACGTCAACAAGACCGTTTACTCCAACGTCTTTGTCATCGTGCTACACAACTCGGTTATCATCTTGCACTCACGCCTATTTCTCAACCCATTAGTTAAACTTATTTCCTTCGGAGACTTTCAAAACAGGTCTAATCAAGAAAGTTTGTCGATGGGTAGGCGAATGGTAAATATTGCTCCCTTACCTTCACCCTTGCTGCTAGCGGCAATCGTACCGCCATGCGCTTCCACAATTCGCCGTGCGATCGCTAAGCCCAAACCTGCTCCACTACCTTGGCGCGAGCGATCGGCTGTGTAAAACTGTTCAAAAATATGGGGTATATCGCTCTCACGAATCCCTTGCCCCTGATCTTGAATTTTCACGGCAACTTGCCCGCCTTCTATCTTTCCGGCAATCAAGACGATAGAATCCGATACCGAGTGTTTAATGGCGTTATCCAAGACGTTCAGGAACGCTTGCAACAGCCGCTCTGGATCGCCCTCAAGCTGAACTTCAGGCATATCTAAGCGGATACCTACACCCTTGGATCGCATCCGCGACTCCACTGCTCTGACAGCGCGATCAATTAAGTTTTGCAAGCGGAGGGGCTGCTTTTCTAGGGCGGCGACACCCGCTTCGAGCCGTCCCAAATCGAGCAAGTCTTGAATCAGCCGTGACAAACGGGCTGTCTCATCCTGAACCGTTTGAATAAAGCGATCGCGTAATTCTGGCTCCTCAATAGCGCCGTTTGCCAGTGCCTCTACGGTCACTAAAACGTTACTCACTGGTGTACGTAGTTCATGAGATACGTTAGCCAGGAACGAGCGCCGCTCCTTATCCAGTGACGCCAAGCGTTGGCTCATTCGGTTCAGCTCAGTGGCAAGTTGACCAATTTCATCCTCTTGACGGATGTTCAGATTCCCATCTAAATCACCTTTGCCGATCTGAATTGCAAAATTGGACATTGCCTTAATCGGTCTTGCTATGTTGCGGGCAAGCCGTTCACTGATGAGCGCACAGATTAAAACTGTAAAAAGCAGGGTTCCCAGAATAGTAAGAATTACGCGGCGAAACTGACGCTGAAACTGGTCTAAGGTGATTGACATCCTCAGAACACCCAGCATCTGACCATTGCGGACTATCGGTTTTGCAGCGTATAGTCGGTCATCATTGGATAGAATACCTTTCGTTACCCCTTGTGTCGGTTTATTCTGAAGCGCTTCCCTGATGCCCGGAATACTATACCAGTCACTGACGTGCCGATCTATCTCTGGGGCAGAAGTGGAAAGCAAGCGACCATCTGGCCCAAAGATACGTAGAGTAACTGATTCCCGTGCCCCATAGCGCTGAACAGTCAGTGCCGCTCGCTCCAGATCGTTTGCCACCAGGGCATCAGCAACGCTCTCGCTTAGAGCCGTACTCCAGTCATCTAAATCAGCCTGCCTCGACTTCATAAAGTAGCCGTAGAAAGACCACAGGATATAGGTCGCTAGAATAGATGTCCCTAGTGCTGTGAGCGCCACATAGGTGACTAACAATTTTCGGTAGATCGAATTCCAGCGGATGCGAATTGGTGAATAACCCATGAGTTTCTCTCCCTAAGCCGGGAAGAGGGAGAGATGTCTTCTAGCCAGTCTTTGATTGTTTTGTGTGGTGACCAAAGAACTCACTCGCTCTCCCTATTCCCCAGTCTCCTCCTCTTGTTGATTTAAGGGTTTTGACCAGCGGCACGACCGCGTAGAACAGCTTTGATTCGTGCCAGTAGTTCGCGAGTATTGAAGGGTTTGGTGATATAGTCATCCGCACCCGCTTCTAATCCCCACACTTTGTCAATTGGCTGGTCTTTGGCTGTCAGCATTAATATAGGCACTTTAGAGAATGCTCGGATGCGCCAGCACAGTTCCATGCCATCAATTCCCGGTAGCATCAAATCTAAAATAATGACATCGGGCACTTCTTTATGAAAGAGTTTGAGGGCGCTTTGCCCATCTGCTGCTGTTGTTACGTGATAACCTTCTTTAACTAACGCGTAGCTCAGACTAGCCCGCAATGCCTCTTCATCATCGACGAGTAGGACATGTGTCATTGTGGGTTTACCGTTCTCTACACATAAAGTATACATACCTAGGTGGCTTGGATATGAGATGATTCCAGAGAATTTTCCCTATAAATCTACCTTTTGGTAGAGCACGAGACCCCTAATAGGAATCCTGGACGCTTTCCTCATAAAATACTCTTGTACACACGATCCCAGGCGGCAATGTCTACCGAAACCAACATACCGACTTCATCAACTTTAGGTGCGGATGCTATTGATGAAGCGATCGCAAAAGGAATTGATTTCGACGGTTCCCCGATTCCAGGAGAAAAACTAGAACTCTATCACAAAGTAATGGGTTTGGAAGCTGGGCGGCAGCGCAGTGGCGTATCGAATACCATGCGTTCCCGAATTGTCCGGATTGGGGCGAAGCACATTCCCCAAGAAGAGCTAAATCAGATGCTTAACGATGCTGGTTTTGCCCCATTGAAAGAGAAAGAGGTCGCTTTTTACTATAGCGGAAAATAACAGAATTAATTATGGCTTTCCCCTGGCCTTAAATGACTCCAGGGGGAGTTGAGAAATTTTTAAGCTCCTAGATATCTGTAAAACTATTGCCATAGGCTAGACAGGTGAATTAAATAACTCTCTGCGTTAATCTGTGTGTATCTACGGTTCCACACCCAAAACATGAATATTTTTGTAATTCGCTTAAAACCTGATGAAGACTTAAAAGTAAGCTTAAACACTTTCGTCCAACAAAATAATATTCAAGCTGGTTTTATCCTTACAGGCGTTGGTTGCCTGTTTCAGGCAACTCTTCGCTTTGCTAGCCAGAATTACTCTCAAGTTTTCAAGCAAAGACTTGAGATTGTGTCCTTAGTCGGCACCCTTTCTACCCACGGACTTCATTTACATATTTCTCTATCTGATAGACATGGCAAAACTCTCGGTGGACATCTCCTAGAGGGTTGCATCATCTATACAACTGCTGAAATCGTCATCGGCACCAGCGAAGATTTTATCTTTCTCAGAACAGTGGATGAAACCACGGGTTATCAAGAGTTAGAAATTCAACCCAAAACAATGTCCCTGAATTGACAGCTGTCTAGAAAGAAGGGAGTAGGGAGTAGAGAGTGGGGAATGGGGGAAGAGTCTTTTATTGTTTGTTGTGAGCGTCCAGCTCATGGGGGTCTTGCACCACTCTCAGTGAGCCATAATTCTACCTTGGGAATCTTAACTAAATCTCTGCTCGTCTGAGGATAATAGATAATATTAAAACGAATTTTAATAGAGCTTGTTTCACTGGTATTCGATTTTCCCGTGAGTCCCTAAGTCCCCAACTACCAGTACCCGCACCTAGGAAAAGCGATTGATTAGATCGAACAAGCGCTTTACTGAAGCTGTTAGGGGATTGGCGACAGAAGACATCAGTCATAAACGAGGGAAGCAAAACAGGGGAAAGGGGGAGAGTTGGTGAACTCATGCTTCAACTCTCTCCCTAGGATTATCAATCAACCTCACCTCCTATAAATTCCGGTCATTCCCTCTGGTTTAGCGTCCTTTTCAGGGCATCAGAAGCCAGCCCTCTCCCATAAGGGGAGCGTCTGGTATGTCACGGCTTGATTGAGTTTGGCGGTGAAGGCAATCTTTGAGGCTTTTCGGAACTTTGCGGCTCCGGTAATTTTTGAGGCTTTTTGGAATTTTGCGAGTCCGATGAGCTGCGAGGTTCTGGTGAATTTTGCCGCTCCACCGGGGTTTTGCGCTCAGCGGAGTTTTGTCGTTCCGTTGAGTTTTGGCGCTCAGTGGGAGCTGATCGCTCTGATGCGTTGTCTCGCTTAGGAGGGGTTATCCGCTCAGTGGGAGTTGCTTGCCCTGATGAATTGTCTCGCTTAGGAGGGGTTATCCGCTCAGTGGAAGTTCCTCGCTCTGATGAATTGTCTCGCTTAGGAGGAGCCAACTGCTCAAGTGGAATTGACAGCTTGGAGGAGTTGGGGCGCTCAGTTGGATTTTTCCCCTCTGTTGATGTTGGCGACTGGGAGGAGTTGGGTCGCTCAGTTGGATTTTTCCCTTCTGTTGATGTTGGCGGCTGGGAGGAGTTTTCAGGCAGTGAGGGGATTTTCCGCTCAGCTGGCTTGGACCACTCCGGTGCGTTTTGCCGATCAGGTGGGGTGAACTGCTGAATTCGGGTTGATGGCTGGGAGGAGTTTTGGCGCTCAGTGGAGTTTTGCCGTTCGGGCTGGGTGAACTGCATCGGCGGGGTTATGCGCTGGGATGGAGCCAGTGGCAGTGGTCCCGCTGGGGTTAACTGTTGCGGTAAGTTTTGCCGCTCAGTTGGGTTTTTCCCCTCGCTTGGTGTTGTTGACAACCCTGTTGCGCTCCCTGGGGCTAGCTTGTCCTCTGTGAATATCACCCAAGCCTTATAAGCCTTTTCTTGACCTATGGCTGGAATTGGCTGCTTTTTAACAGCGGCGATCGCCGCTTCATCAAAAACGTTCTGGTTACCAGTAGTGCCAATCACCTCTAGACTGCCGGGGATGATATTGCCGTTTTTATCGGTCTTGAAATAAACATAGGCGTAGCCGCTGACTACTCCCGCCGCGCGAGCTTTTTCCGGAGTCTTAGCTGTGATGGTGGGAAGTTGTTCTGGGTTGCCAGCCACTTGATGATCTGTTTTCCAACGTGTTTCTCGTCGATCTAGTTCAGCAACAATGTTATCGCGGCTATTATTTGTTAAATTCCTTGGAGCTGAAGTCTGATTTGGTGTCTGAGTTGTCTGATCGGGAGATTGCTTAGATCTAGATGTTCCCAAATGATTAGGATACTGTGACCCTGAGATGCCAGAATTTGAACTGATTAGTGGTAATGGAGCAGAATACCCTGATAAACCCGATGTTTGGTCAGAATAGGACGTACCTGGTAGTGGCGGCTGGTCATTTGCTGGGGTCAACCCTCCAGGCAAGCCGAATCGATCCCGAAGGTTGGAACTAACACCGCTAAAATTCCTAGCACTATTCCTGGTCGAAGGCTGGAAAATTCCAGCCTTCACAGACGAGGACTGTTTCCCGGTTTGCTGCGCTCTCAAGGTACGTTCGAGTTCGCGCTGCAAGTCGAGGTCATGCTGCAAGGAACTGTTACGACTTCCAATCTTATCGAAGTTGGTCAATCTCTTAGATTTCCCGGAGAACCCGCCTATTGATGACTGAATGTCTAGGGGTATAGCGCTCAGAGATAAGTTTTGATCTTTAGTAGAAGGTTGCGATCGCATCCCTAGCCCCGAGGAAGACCCAGAAGGTGACGAGGGAGACAACGGCCTGATCTGCTGATTAATGGATGAGGGGAGCGGCTCCAACGGCAGAGGCGGCGGCGGAAGGCGGCTTAGCTCGTCTGGTTTTAAGTCTAGCAGTTGGACATTCCGTACCGGCTTCGGCTTTTCGTGGGAGGAAATCGGAAAGTAAGGTAAAGATAGTCCCAGGGCCGCATGGATACCGACAGAAGCGATAACAGCAATAGCCGTTGGCTGACTCAACTTTTGGGGAAGGCTTTTCAGGAAGTTAGGGAAGCTTTTAGGAGAAGATGCGTAAGACATAGCAGTTAAAGTTCACTCCGCTGGGTCATTGCAAACAGTTTGTTAGTTCAAGCCGTTTCAAGCAGTATCCGCCAAGAATCGCGAGTTTGACTTTTAATGATAGTCGAGAGTGGCTTGTTAAAGAGCGCGATCGCACGTTAGTGACAATAGCTCCCTTTGGAAGGACGTGCACTAGCAAAGCTGATCGCATCGCTAGTTTTTCAGGTGTCTTGCTACAAAACAAAGACTACACCTTCAGCGACGCGATTGAGAAACTTTGACGATGAGTAGGGAAAAGTAGGGCAATATCAGGGTGGGGCGATCGCATAAATTCTCATAAATTACTTGTTCCGGTAGGGTAGCTCGTGCCACCACAACAGCATGTTCCAACAGCTGACGCCGTCGCAGGACTTCCCATACCTCAGGGTAGACCGAACTGACTTTCATGAGTACCACGACATCGGCCCAGTCTAAAATTGTTTCCAGTTCTCCCACATTATAGAGAGCCGGAAGCACAGCGAGGCGCTCTTGCCTGACTGCCAAAGGCATTCCTAAAACTGACGCTGCTGCCATTGGCGAACAAACACCGGGTACTGTCTGCACCACACTTTCAGGATGCTGCTGTTGCAGCGTCTGTGCTAAATACGTAAAAGTACTGTAAAAACTAACATCTCCTTCACAGACAAACGCCACATCTTGACCTAAATGTAGATAGTGCCAAACCTGCTCTGCGGCGATTTGCCACGCTTGAGTCAGGATGACCATATCCTGCACATAAGGAAAGGTCAATGCTAGTTGCACCTGATGACTTTCTAGCCATTGGGCAACGATTTGCTGAGCCATCCCCGGCTTACCTTGGATACCAGCCGGGAACGCTACAACAGGTGACTGTTTCAGAATACGCAGTCCTTTGAGGGTAATCAGTTCCGGATCGCCTGAACCCACACTGATACCGTAGAGTGTGCCAACTTGCACGGGATTTACTTGTTAAGTTTGATTAATAATTATTAATCACGATGCATTTTGGACAGTCAACCCAAACTCTAAAATCCCAAATCTAAGATGCCATTACCAACTGTGATTTTACCGGGCTTTTTTGCAGGAACTCTGGAATACCGGGCGTTTGAACAATCTCTCCGACAATTAGGATTTCCCACTGTTACAGTACCACTGCGGCAACGAGATTGGTTTCCCACAGTTGGCGGTCGTTCAATGGTGCCAATTCTCCGTAGACTTGACAAAACAGTCAAGCAAGTGATGAAGGAATATAACGTATCTAAAATTAACCTAATCGGTCACTCAGCCGGGGGCTGGATTGCTCGAATCTATCTCGGAGAAAAACCCTACAACATCCACAAAGATGTTACTGAGTCAGCGGGAATATGGTATGGTTCGTCGGAACCGATGCAGGCTTGGGTACCGTATTTGGGTTGAAGGTTGAATGTTGCGGGTTGAATGTTGCAGGTTGAAGGTTGGTAGGTTGAATGTTGAAGGTTGGTAGGTTGAATGTTGCAGGTTGAATGCCGGACGTTTTAACCTTTAACCTTCAACCTTCAACCCTGGTGCTGGGGGTTGCAACACTTCCTGCTGAGGTGGATTGGTCATTTGTGCGATCGCACTTCCCGAAACAGGAGCCGAAATGGGCACTTCCTCCACTTCTGGTAGTTTCTCTAGCGCCAGACGAGATGAGGGACTCGCACCTGATAAGCGCTTCAACAGTTTTGGTCTGGGGTCGTGTAGCAGGTAAATAATTTGATCACCCGGTTGCCAGTTATCCGTTGCTGGGACAATTTGAAAACTCGATTCTCGTTCCACCAGTAACGGTAAAAGTTCTCCAGAGCGAATTAACGCTTGTAAATGGGCTCGCTGAAACGCAAATCCTGGTTCTTTGAGTGCCGTCTTACCCAGCTTGACTTGCCCCTCAGTCAGGTACTGGTTCCAAGATTTAATCGGGAGTTGGGGGATAAAAGCCTGATTAACCTTGCCTTTGCTTGTCACGCCGTTATCCTGGGGGTCACGAGGAAATACGGCTAAGACGCGGGGAGGTTGAAATTCCTCAGCCGCTCGTTGTGCCAGTACCGAGTTCACCTCACCATTACTCGTCATGGCGAGGAACGTCCCCATCGAGTCAAGTCCGGCTTCTTCCAGAGCTTTAATATCTAGGCCACTGCTTTGAATCACGGGTAGATTCTCCTGCTCTGCTTTGGCACAAGCTTCCGGATCAGTGTCGATGAGTACCACAGATTCTCCCCGCTCTTGAAACAGACGGGCAATCAGACGGCTCAAAGGATTACAACCAATGATTACAGCACCCGTTGCTCCAGAGTGTCGATTCAGTTGGAGCCAGTTGGCGACCCAACGCGCCGTCAGCCCTTGCAAAAAAACCGTCAACATGATTGTAAGAAAAACAAGAGCTTTAATGGAAGCGCCACCATTAATTCCGCGTTCTGTCAGGAGAATGGCAAACAAGGAGGCAACAGAAGCGCTGACAATTCCTCTTGGGGAAATCCAGGATAAAAATAATTTCTGCCGCCAGTTCATCCCACTGTTCCAGGTACACAAAGTGATACTGATGGGGCGCACCACAAACATCAGTACGAGGACAGTAAACAAGCTGCCCCAACCCAGAGCAAAGACACTAGCGATGGATAGGTCAGCTGACAGTAGGATGAATAGCACCGAGACACCAAGAACCGTTAATTGCCCTTTAAACCGCCGGAGTAACCGCTCTTCAGGGAGAGCAGAAGCTCCCACGACCATTCCGGAAACTACAGTTGCCATCAGTCCTGATTCAGAGCGAATCATTTGCGCCAAGCCAAACAAACCCCACATTCCAGCCAGCACGACTAGGTTTTTCAGCTCTTCTGAAATAAAACTAGCGCGTTTGAGAATCAATCCCAGCAACCAGCCACCCGCCGCGCCGATGCTAGCACCGATGCCGAGGCGCAAGCTCAGGCCGATAATGGCTTCTGATGGACTCGCATCCCCATTCAAAATCGTGTCTAGCACGACAACGGCAAGAATCGCTCCCACAGGGTCAATTAAGACGCCTTCTCCTTCTAGAATTGTCGCTACCTGCCGATCTACTTGTACCTGCTTGAGCAGGGGACTGATGACAGTTGGCCCTGTAACAACGACTAAAGAGGCATAAAGAAAGGCAATTGACCAGGGAAATTCGCCCAGCCAGTGAGCTGCCATACCGCCCCCAAGCAGCGTGATTAGGGTTCCTAGGGTGACGAGGTTCCTGAGACTCCCGGAAACTTTGCCCAGGTCTCGCAGTTCCAGGTTCAGCCCTCCCTCAAACAGAATGACGGCTACTGAGAGGGCGACAATCACTTCGAGTCCGACTCCAAGCTTCTGGGGGTACAACAGATGCAAGCCATCGGGACCCAAGAGCATACCAAAGATCAACAGAAAGACGATGCTGGGAACTTTGAGGTATTCAGCGATAACCTGGGCACTGATCCCGGCAAGAACAGCCACGATCATCTGTAGTGTTAGTTCAAATGAACCGTCCATAGGCTTTAAGTGTCACAGGTGATCAACTCAGGTTTAAATGCCCTACTGGCTGTATTCAACGGTAAAAGTCGGTGCGGTAGCCAAAGGAGTTGAGGCATATAATCTGAACAATTGGAAACGCGCAAGATACTTCATATCAGGGTATAACTTTTAGCAATTCCAGGTCTTGATATCGTCCTGGTCACAGAAGGTGCGGCAATCTCATCACCCTAGATGCCTAGTTTAGGCTTGAACTGAATAATTTTGAGAGACAGCAAGGCTTGAGTAGAGCGATGAGATGGATTCATCACAGGGTTATTGTCCTGCGATAGATTTGTTGGCGAAGTGGAGGTTATTTTCTTGGAGTGTGTGATGAATTAAGCCAATCGTTCTCTCCTGATTCTATCTTCCGGATTAATTAGCGTTGGGCAGGTAGGAAGGTTTGCGGGGCTTGTTTTTACTCTCCATCCCGAAAACCGGGCTGTTGTTGCATGAGGCTCAATAAATCGGCGATGCGCCAATGTAGAACGGGTTTTACTCTGGAGGATGCCCGGAAAAAGAGAAAGAACTCTGTAAAGCCCTGTTTCTTGTAAGGTGTTTCTCCTAATAAGCGAATTAATTTTGTTGGTATGGTATAGGGGTTTCACTTTATTTGCTGAAATGCCTCCGTAATAATGTATTCGAGCGATGACTCAATGGCGTCACCTGCCAACAATTTTTCAAATTTCGTTTCTATTCTGAGGAAAAAGTTAAATTGTGAATCATGGGGGGTATTTTAGCACCTGGCTTTGACAACAGAAGTTTTCTGAAGGAGGTTTTTGCTCTCTCGTCTTTCTGGTGGCAACCGTTGGGAGCGATACGTTAATTTTTACGAGGCTCAAAGGGGTACGCCTTTTGCGATCGCTCCTAAATTTCTGGGATTCAGACATCAGCTGATATCATTGAGCAGCAACGGTTCTCCTAGTCTACCCCTGCCAAGAGTTGTGCATTTGACGATTCTGTTGAAGAGTCCTCCTCCTTGTCTAGGGATGACGACTATTCAGCACTCTTGTTCTTGCAATCGATTCGCTATAAAATTAGATTGTTAGCGAAGATAACTTATGTTTCTCACACAAAAGAACGTGATTCGAGGTCTAAGTGTGCGAGAGTTCAATACTCTACGCGACCTTTGTCGGCTCTCGAATAAGAGGTTTAATGTGGGACTTGACATAGTTCGCTCGCACTTATTGGTTAAGCTTTCTCATGTCACCGGGTGTCCAATTAGAAGAGCGAAAACAGGGCACAACCGGGTGCGCGACGCCCTGAATAAGATAGCAAGGTCTATTATCTATTACTGCCTGACACACCAACTTGGTAAACTGATTATTGCCTGCAATCCGGCCTGGAAGCAGGGAATTAATTTGAGGAAACAGAACAAGTTTCAGTTGGTTCAGATTCATCACCATGTCTTGCGGTTCCAGCTGGAAGCCTTGTGTGAAAGATATGGCATGGCCTATAGGGAACAGGAGGAACGCTGCACATCTAGTAGTGCTTCCTTAATTAGATCCGGATGAGCTACCCATCTACAAGGCGGACAGTCCCAAAGGATACAAGTTTAGTGGGCGGCTTATTTGTCGTGGCCTCTACAAATCTAAAAATTGCAGCGTCATTGATGCGGATTGCAACGGTGCGGCTAATATACTCAAAAAAAGTAACCACAATCTGGTATTTCCAAGGAGTGGCTAGGGGATTTTTTTAGCGGAGCGGGGCACGATAGCGCACAGAACACACTACGAGTTAATCTCGTGAATAATCCTTTCCTGAACCCTTAGGTAGGGCTGGGAACCTCAAAGCTGGAAGGTTACCTTGGTAAAGCATACTGCTGCTTTGAGCAACGATGAAGAGCGGTCGGCGGGTTAAAGACTCCGAGGACTGCGATTGGCAATGAGCAGCTATTTGAATTGTTGGTAGAGATGGATCATCAAACTTTTACTTGGGGTCGTTCAGGTAATAGAAGTCGTAAAACTGAACGCTGGGTTGAAGGACTGTGGATTGTAGGATTACTTCTAGCTGCGCTGCTCTTATTTGGAATTAATTTGGGCAGTCCGCCGCTGTTAGATTGGGGCGAAGGCTCGGTTGCCTTAGCGGCTCGTGAAATCACAAAAGCACCCGTAGAGATTTGGCAATGGTTTCACCCCAAAATGGGGAGTAAGCCCTTTCTAGAAGAGCCGCCTCTACTCTACTGGCTCATTGCAGGGGCTTATAAAGTTGGTGGGTTTAACGCTTGGACGACGCGCTTACCAGGGGCAATTCTGAGTGCGCTGTCCGTACCGCTTTTGTATGGAATTGGTCGAGAAATCTTTCCTTCCCGCCAGAGTGCCATTTTCTCAAGCTTAATATATCTCACCTTTTTACCAGTAGTCTCTTGGGGCCGTCTGGCGAACATAGATGGGGCAGCCCTGTGCTTTGTTATGGTCGCCATGTGGTGTATGTTGCGATCGCGCCGTGACTTTCGCTGGTCGCTCGGTATCGGCCTAGGATTAGGGTTGATTGGCTTGAGCAAAGGGATCACACTGCCATTTTTACTCTTGGGCATAACACTGGTGTTTCTCGGCTGGGATACTCCAAGACTCTTAACCTCGTTTTATTGGTGGATTGGTTTGCTGCTTGGGAGTACTCCTGGCTTGGCTTGGTGCGCTTTGTGGTTGCTCTCTCACCCTCAGACGAGCATCTCAATCGGGCTTTTCAACCCATCTCTAGGAAGACTTGGGGCACCCAACACAGCTACCCGTCCCGTCTTTTGGTATTACTTGATCCAAATCCTGAAATTCTCCGTCCCTTGGTTACTCTTTTGCCCCTATGGATTACGGTTGGCTTGGGAAAATCGCATTTGGGGCTGGGCTAAATTGCTGATCGTTTGGTCTGGTGCTTATACGTTGGCAATTTTGGTATTGGTTAACCAGCTGTCTGTTAATCAGTTGCCCTTGTATATCTTGCCTCTCTATCCAGCCTTAGCACTTGCGGGTGGAGCCTATCTTGCAGAAGTGTGGCATGGGCCGAGTCGCAAATCCTATCCCCGCACCTGGAGCATCGGCTTGATGGTGATGGCCTTAGGTGCGATCGCAGCTAGTATTGTCTTTGCTATTTTGCCAGGGTCTGACCGCTCTTTGTCGGTGATTTTTGCCTGTGTGGCTTTGACAATGGTTGTCGCCATTGTTTTAGTAGCTCGGCGTGACCTGCAATTCATTTTAATTCTCTTCTGGGGCGTTTATATCTCGCTTCTGCTTTTTATGACCTCTCCCTACTGGATTTGGGAATTAAAAGCCCCTTATCCCGTCCAAGAAATTGCCAGTTTCCTGCGACATGCTACCCCTAAAGAGCAAACGATTTATGCCTCTTTCCCCTCCAAGAGTCCTTCCCTAAATTTTTATAGCGATCGCCAAGTCGTCCCAGCGTCTGATTTAGAACTCAAACAACACTGGAAGCAAGAGAAACCCCCCTACTTATTGCTGGATACTCAAACCAATAAGCGCTTGAATTTAGAGTCAGCCATACGAGTTGGTAAAACCGAAGACTCTGGCTGGGTTTTGATTACCAAAAAATCTAACGGAACTGGAAAGGCGTCTGCTAGCTAGAGCCTTTTTAGGTTATTTCTGGCAATAGGCAGAGATTGGCACTGATTGTTCCGGCACTTCCCAAACCTGTTTAGTTAAGGGACATTCAGTAGATAAAATGCCCAGTTGTCATGCTGAAGTGAGCGTTAGCAGAGTGAAGCATCTTGGAGATTCTACTCTTCGAGGACAGCTACGCCGAACGCTTCAAGCATAATAAAATTGGCTTATTTTCTTCTTCAGAGTTCCCGAAGAGCTAATGCACAGAGTCTTTCCTAGAAAATTCTTCCCAACAAAAACATCCCCCTGTCCTCAACCGAATAGTAGGGAATTGTTTTCTCCTTGGCTATACTTTTCAGTTAAACATGGGGCAAAGTACCGATGTTTATTTTTGCAAAGGTGCTTTGCCCTTAAAGTCGCCAGAGAAATGCAGGGTATAAATTTTCGAGTAATCACCATTGCGCTGCCACGAAAACTAGAATCCCCTTGCTCTAGATGAACCTAGGGGACTTTTGTTTAACAGACAGTAACTCTGGCTTTATCCTTGGCAACTACCAAGCCGATCAGGATGCTTCAGCTGTTTCTTCTTGTGCGTCAAGTTGCTTCAGGTGAATATGCTTTCGGCCTAGAGTGATTTCAAATTCGTCTCCCGGCTGTAAGCCCATCTGTTTAGTGTAGGCAGAGCCAATCAGTAAGTTGCCGTTAGACTGAACACTAATACGATAACTTGCACTACGCCCCCCGCGTCCATTGCCATTGGCTTTGCTGTCTAATTCAATTCCCTCTGCATCTATGAGAGCATTGAGGAACTTCATCATATTGACTCGCTCTACCCCGTTTTTTGTAACGGTGAAGTAGCCACAGGCTCTGGCTTTTTCTTCTTTGCTGAGATTGCCCAGCTCTTTGACTTTCTCAATCAGGGCTTCTCCCTCTAAGGGATCTGTTTTTTTCTTTTTAGCCATCAACTTGAATCTAAAAGTATGGAGATTAAGTGGTATGCAGTGATTTTGCTTGACTGACTAGAAACTAAGATAACAAAATCTCAGTGTTGTATCAGCTTCTAAAACTATATTACACAAAATGGGTCAAGTTCGTTCGCTATATTTGTTTATTCAGGGTGCGAAACTCACGATAAACCTGTGTAAGAGTTTGTGAACAACTGATACATCTCGATACTGTTAGTTGTTCAAAGCCTGGATGTCTCCTAAAGAAAAACCAAGGTTAGCTCACTATGGCCTCGATTTGACCAGAAATCAAGCCGCCAGATAAAGACAGAATGGGTCAGGTTGATAGTACAGCCTTCGCTGAACACCCCTGATAACTAATTGAACAATTCTTCTTGAGCGATCTCAAGAAGAGGCCAAAAGCAAGAGGGTCTTGACCAATCTGGGATTACTCCAGCATAGGCTTGCAAAACAAAGTACTGTACTGCCTGAATTTTTAATTCCTATGAAGCTCACAACTCGCGGACACTACAGTGTCAAAGCGCTGTTAGATCTAAGCTTACAGCAAGGGTTTGGACCAACATCTGTTAAAGCGATCGCGCAGCGACAAGACATTCCAGCTCCCTATTTAGAGAAGCTACTGATTGAAATGCGTCGTGCCGGTTTAGTTAACTCGGTGCGTGGTGCTCATGGGGGTTATCAATTAGCCTGCGAACCGGCACAAATTTCTCTCGGTCAAATCTTAGAATCGGTGGGTGAAACCATCGAACCCCTTCGAGGACATACACCAGACGCGGCTCAAGCCGAAGATTGGGTCACATTTACTCTTTGGCATCGACTGCATCAAAAGCTGAAAGAAGCATTGTACAGCATAACGCTTGCCGATCTATATTACGACGCCCGTAGCTGGCAAGCGGCGAGGGGAGAAGAAACGAGCTTTGTTGTTTAATTTTTCTTCAAAAATGACATAGGAGGAGGAAAGTCTTTGATGACGATATTCATTCCAGGTTTAGCTCTGAGCAGGATGTTTGACGAAAAGGCGGTAAAATCAATCCGGGAGTTACACTTTTGAGAAAATTTTTTTATTCTCCCGTGCTGCTCGGCGGGAATAGGTGAAGTTTTAGGTTTTAATAGTCCAAAGTCAACCGACCCTCACTGAAGACCGAAACTTCTGCGGTTTTTTCCTAAAGAAGCCGACTCAGATCACCAAGCTTACATGACCCACGCTCTCAGTCAAGAATAGCTTCATAGCTTCGACGGCTTGTCAACAAACTCTGGTGAGTTGGATGAAATTAGTGGAGGCTGCGATCGCTACAAACTCACTTCCTGCTGCTGCTGTTTTACTGTTGGCGGCTACTTTAGATTACATGATTGGTGACCCTTGGGGCTGGCCTCATCCAGTACAAGTTATGGGTTGGATGATTTCTCACTTCACTCAATTTGCCTTCAAGTTGTGGAGTAATAAAGATGATGCACAGCAGGCGAAGTCAAACCTCGAACCTCAAACCTCAAACGGATGGAAAGGTGCAGATTTTAATACACAGGAAGAGGCTTTTAGCAACATCTGCGCCAAAAATTCTTCTGTTGTTCAGTGGCAGCGCCGATGGGCCGGTATCGTGTTGGGCGCTGGACTAATCATTGGCAGCGGACTTACTGGCTGGCTCGTCGTTCGAGGCGCAAATTGGATTCATCCCTTTGTGGGTATTGCAGTCGAGATCATTTTACTCGCTAGTTGTTTCGCAGGTCGAAGTTTGCGAACCGCTGCCGTTGATGTTTTACAACCCTTAGCGGCAGGGCAACTGGAGCAGGCACGTTTTCAATTAAGCCATTATGTGGGTCGAGATACAGAAAAACTGGACGAACCAGAAATCCTCCGGGCAGTTCTAGAAACCGTGACGGAAAATGCAACAGATGGGGTGACTGCTCCCTTGTTCTATGCCATTGTCGGAGCCTTTTTGCCTGGAGTTGGTAGCGTTCCCCTGGCTCTTGCTTACAAAGCTGCTAGTACTCTAGATTCAATGGTCGGCTATCGCGTCGAACCTTACACGGATTTAGGTTGGTTCAGCGCCCAACTCGAAGACTTCCTCACTTGGTTACCCTGTCGGTTCACCGTGATTACTCTAGCACTTGTGTCAGGGAAACCCCACGAAGTCTGGCGTCTGTGCCTGCGCGATGCGCCCAAAGACCCTAGTCCCAATTCTGGCTGGAGTGAGTGTACTTATGCGGCAATTTTGGGAGTTCAACTCGGAGGTACGAACTGGTATCAGGGCGTTGCGAAAGATAAACCCCTTCTGGGCGAATTAATTCACCCGATTACACCCGGAAAAATTGACCAAGCTTTGGGGCTAACACGGTATTGCGTTTTGATTTGGCTGGGTGGTGCGATCGCCGCCTTGTTCATGGCTTCTTAAACCAGGTCATATTGGGCAGCCTTACAGGGGAATCCTTCGGGTAACTCGACGACGACTATACTTCGGCGCTCACTTTTGTCTGATTCGCGTCATAGCCATAAATATAGATAGGGGTCAGAAAATTTCCAACTGTCGATTAAGAATGATAGGTAGAATTTTTCTGATCAAGCGTGCCTCTAGCTAGCGATTAACTAACCCATCAGGATGTCTACTCAAATTGTTAAAATTCTTTCCGCTGAAGAACTACGCCGCACGGTCAACCGTCTGGCATCTCAAGTCATTGAGCAATCGGGAGATTTGTCCCAATTGGTACTGGTGGGTATTTACACCAGAGGCGCATCTCTAGCTAATCTGCTGGCCCGTCAGATTGAAGTGTTAGAGCAGGTGTCGGTACCAGTGGGGGCGCTAGATATTACCTTTTACCGGGATGATTTGGATCAGATTGAACTGCGAACACCCGCAAAAACGGATATTCCTTTCGATTTGTCTGATAAAACAGTGGTTTTAGTAGATGATGTCATCTATAAAGGGCGAACCATTCGCGCCGCCCTGAATGCGGTGACGGAATACGGGAGACCCCATGCGATTCGGTTATTGGTTCTGGTCGATAGAGGGCATCGTGACGTGCCCATTCATCCTGACTTCATCGGCAAGCCACTATCAACAGCCTCCGAAGAACAGGTAAGGGTTTATCTACAAGATGTCGATGGACGAGATGGTGTGGAGTTGATGAGAGGGTTTAAGTCTGAGCCGCGAGTTTCAAGCGATTAAGGAGGGACGTGCAATCTCGATGGGACAATCGAGATTGTCCATCAACCTGCCGAGATTCAATTTTTAAGTTATGAGAGAAACCCAGACGCGCAAGGCAGACCACCTACGGATTTGTCTGGATGAAGACGTGCAATTTCAGGGGAATACTAATGGATTGGAACGCTACCGCTTCACTCACTGCTGTTTACCAGAGCTGAACCGTAGTGAGATTGATCTAACGACAACATTTTTAAGCAAATCGCTAGGAGCCCCGTTTTTGATTTCTTCCATGACTGGCGGTACAGAACAAGCAAAGACGATCAATTTTCGCTTGGCTGAGGTTGCCCAAAAGCACAAACTAGCAATGGGTGTCGGTTCTCAGCGAGTAGCTGTGGAGAATCCCCAGGTAGCTGACACGTTTGCCGTGCGATCGCTTGCGCCTGATATTCTCTTATTTGCTAATCTTGGTGCTGTTCAACTCAACTATAGTTACGGCGTCGATCAGTGCCTGCGTGTCATCGATCTTTTAGAAGCCGATGCCTTAATTTTGCATCTCAATCCCTTACAGGAGTGCATTCAGTCCAACGGGGACACGAACTTCAAGGGGGTTATTGACAAAATTCAAATATTGTGCAATAAAATGCCTGTGCCCGTGATAGCCAAAGAAGTGGGAAATGGCATCTCAGCCGCAATGGCACAGAAGCTGCTCGAGGCTGGGGTTGCTGCCATTGATGTGGCTGGAGCGGGTGGCACATCCTGGGCAAAGGTGGAAAGTGAGCGGGCATTCAACGAACAGCAGCGCCGTTTGGGACTCACTTTCGCCGACTGGGGGTTGCCGACGGCGGAGTGCATTGTTGATATTCGAGCCATTGCCCCACAGATTCCTTTGATTGCTTCCGGGGGATTGCGCAATGGCTTGGATGTGGCTAAGGCGATC
>NZ_DATNPA010000068.1:0-5163 GCF_036703385.1 Allocoleopsis sp.
CCTGACAATGCGCCGCCAGAAATGCAAGCTGAACTCTTACAGATGCAGACTCTCAGCATTGATGAACTTCTGAAAATTGCCCAAGCTCAGATAGAATCTGAACAACAAGCGCGTCATACTGCTTTGCTGGAAAAGAACCAAACAGATGAAATTAGCCCAAAAGAACGGCAAGAGTTGAGTGAATTGCGATCGTCTGTCGATAGCTTAATGTTACGCAAAGCTTATGCTTGGGCTGTGTTGCGATGGCGAGGACACCGGATACCGTCTTTAACTGAGTTGCCCGCGTAGCAATGGCAATTTCCGACAAGGTTCGTCAGCAGATTTGTGCAGCAGCTAATTATCGCTGCGAATACTGCAAGACATCATCCAAGTTAACTGGGATGCCATTGGTCATGGATCATATTCTGCCTCAAGTTGCAGGTGGCAGCGATGAACCTGAAAACATAGCAGCAGCCTGCTATCGCTGTAATGAGTTCAAGGGGTCAAAAACTCATGCCCCCGATCCTGCGACAAGTATCCTGGTGCCTCTTTTCAATTCTCGCCAGCAGTCTTGGACAGAGCATTTTACCTGGGCGAATGGAGGGACTCATATTGTAGGTTTAACTCCAACAGGTCGAGCAACGGTTATTGCCCTGAGGCTTAACAATGATTATGTAGTTGAAGCACGGGCACTGTGGATTGAAAGCAACTGGCATCCTCCTACCTGAGAATTAACTGTTGGCAGATAGCGATTCTCTACGGGATAGCTAACGCTTCACTCACCTCTCTTCTTGGGCAACGATAAGAGCGATCGCTTTTGTCCAGGATTCTGCTGAAAGGGAGTACTCGCAGTTGTTATAGTGATTCCAAAGCCTCAGAGAACTCATAATGCAGATTACACTCGATCTCCCTGAAGAATTCGTATCGCGGCTGAGTTCGTTAGAAGACAAACTACCGCAAATTTTGGAATTGGGATTGCGGGAGTTGAATGCCAGTTCTCAAACGGGATTTACAGGTGTAGCTGAAGTATTGGAATTTTTAGCAACACTGCCCACACCCGAAGACATTATTGCCCTGCGTCCCTCCGAAGCATTGCAAGCTCAGATTAGTAGTCTCTTAGAAAAGAACCGCACCCAAGGTTTAACACCTGCCGAGTCACAGATTTGGGAGCAATATCAATACCTTGAACACTTAATCCGGATGGCGAAGGCGAAAGCATACCTCAAACTTAAGCAATTGAGTCAGGAATGAGCAGCACCTATATTCCATCTGCGCTAAGACGCCTCGTTTGCGAACGTGCTAAAGGATGCTATGAATACTGCCTGATTTCTGAAGTAACTGCATTCGCCCCTCACGAAATAGACCATATCATACCCTTATCGAACAGAAAGCTTCGCTAACACCTCTTTTTGGGTTGGTAGCAGGATTATCAGCTTTTGTTAACCTCCCTAGCCTCCCTTAATCAAGGAAAAAGAGAAAAGGAAAAATTAGTATTTTCACATTCCTTGTTTCCCCCTTAAGAAGGGGGGTTAGGGGGGTAAACAAAAGCTAAATCAACGAGTGATTACTCAACTTCAGGGTGAGGTTTCAGATACCGCCGTTGCAAGTTTACTGTATCTGACAAATCGTTGAGACTGTAAATCACCTCCGCAATAGACTGTCTGAATCGCTCATCATTCGTCATCTCTGAAATTTCCGATAAAAACTTCAGCTCGGATTGAATGATTTCTGAAATGCAGGTATAGTTCAGTCGAACTACTTGATGAATTGCTTCCATGTTTGATTAACAATTAACAACACATTTATAGTATAGAATTTATTAATTTTTGTAAATCAGCTGATAAAAAAATCAATTAAAGAAGAATTTTAAGAACCGAATAAATCCCTATAAAAATCTCCAGTCCAAATAAATCCTGATAGTAACGTTTTCGCAGGAACTGCGTATAAGTAATATACGAATCTAACTGCCAATATGAACCAAGCTCTCGCTGCTCAAGTGATGGCCTTGTATGCTCAAATTGATCAACTTATAGATACGTTTTTGGCAACGACTCAATTGCATTGTCCCAGTGGTTGCGGTTGGTGCTGCACTAGTCCCTATGTAGAAGCGACACCGCTGGAAATGCTGCCACTCGCGTTCGAGCTTTTTCGTCGGGGAGAGGGAGAGGTTTGGATAGAGCGAATAACAACAGAAAATGAAATAAATACTTGCTTGTTTTATCAACCTGACCCACTCATTCCGGAAAACGGTCGCTGTCAAGCCTATCAAATGCGACCTACACTTTGTCGATTGTTTGGCTGGTCTACAGCAACTAATAAGTTAGGCCAACCTGAACTAATCACTTGTGTTCGTCATAGAGCAATGATGCCAGAGATTGTAGCTAGTGCTGCTGGTGCGATCGCTAATGGATTAGAATCCCCCAACATGGCGATGCTATCTCAACAGGTGGCTAACATTGACCCGGAGTTGGGACGCGAAAGGATGCCGATTAATCAGGCACTACGACTTGCTCTTCTTCGAGTTGGACTTGAGTTGCAACTAACCGGAATCAGCTAATTTTTCAGGAGATGCGATCGCCGACTCGAAATCTAGAAATACAGATAAGCCGAGATAGCAATCAGCCTAGGCTGGATTTCGAGTCTTAGAAAACAACAACGCGACAGCTGCTAACCCCAACAAAACTTTAGTTAACCAATCTCCCCAACGGACGTAGAGAGTCTGCGTCTGCCGTCGATAAATAGTACCTGCATGAGTTTCATAGGTATGAATCCCAGACATCCAACGGGTTCTGCCGTGAGGGTCTACAATGGCAGAATAGCCCGTGTTTGTAGCCCGCACAGCCCATCTGTCCGTTTCGATCGCTCGCATCACATCCTGAGCATGGTGCTGAGCTGGCATCTCTGAGCTGTAATGGGCATCATTGGAAGCACTGAGGATAAACTGACCCCCAGCCGCTGCTTGACGCCGGAAATGTTCAGCAAAGGCTGATTCGTAGCAAATTCCTGCGATCGCACGACCAAATGGCGTCTCAAAGAGCTGAGTTGATGAACCCGCGACTAAATGAGCATCCAGGGGAGAAAGGCGATCAATCAAACCACCTAAAACTGACTCAAAGGGAATATATTCCCCCAACGGCACTAACTTGGCTTTGTCATAGCGGCTGAATGTCTCACCTTTACCGTTAATCGTAAACAGACTATTCGTGTAGCTACGTCCCCGCTCACCAAAAGCTCCCACCCAAGCCACAATACCTTGATCCAAAATAGCCGAGTAGAAGTCTTGACGCTTCAAGTCACTCAAAAAAAAAGGTAAAGCCCCTTCTGGCGTTAACACCGCCTCAACGCCCTGGCTGACTAATTTCCGATAGCCGTTAGTGTATCGTTCCAGAGCGCGACGCTTACCGTCGGTGAACAGTTTGATATCATTGCCGATGTTACCTTGAACAATACCAACAGTTAAAGCCGCTTCTTGGGGTTGAAATAAGAGGCGACTTTTCAGTCCAAAACCCATCAGGTACAAAATAACCAAGAGTCCTATTGCCATGCCGAGAAGGGTTGCAGGTTGTAGGTGAGAACGTTCAACAGGGGATGTTACCCCGTCTCGCTGCGATAACATCCTTCTAGCGTTCAACTCTTTGGCATCCCTTCTGTGTTGATCGCTAATCCACGCTTCGGCAACTAAACCATTCACTGCAACAATTGCCGCCGTCACGGTCGCAGGCCCAGATAACTGACCCAGGTGTAAAATGACTAAGTTATGAGGACTCTGAGTATAAGACAAGGACGTCCACCATAACGACCCAGCACTCCAAATCGACTCCAAGCCACACCAGAGGGCTGTGCCAAGCAGAACGCGAACCAAGGCTGAGATTCTAAGCTTTTGATGAATCCAAAATAACAAGGCTGCCCAAATCGCGACTAAGGCAGCTCCCCAGAGAGTAATGAATGTCCAACAAAAAATGGCGATCGCTAAACTGGCTAGCCACGGCACTCCCATCCAAGTCATTGGGTGAATGCCGGTAATCCAAAATAATGCTAAGCCATGATAGCCAATACCCCAAACTAATCCGTACAAAGCACACTGACGAACGCTCTGAGCTTGGGCAACCCAAAACCATAGGGGCACCAGCGCTATCCACGCTAAAGGCCAAGCCTCTACGGGGGCTGGAGTTAGCCCCATCAAGATACCGCCCAGTAAGGGCACCAGGAAACGAGAGGCTGAAGAGAATTGCTTTGAAGGTTTCATTGCAAATCAATGTCAAGGTTTGTGGCTTGACACAATAGAGACACAAAATACAAGGCGCTAGCTTGAAAATGAGTTGAAGGTTGGAAGATTAGAAGATTGTTCGCGTAGCGTTCCCCGAAGGGGTAGGTTAAAAATTTTCATTCTTACTTCTGTCGGGCGTTGCCCGCCCGCTGACGCTCCTTCGTCGCTATCGCTTCGCGTAACGCTAACGGAGAACGCTAACGCGAACGTTGTGAGCTTCTGCTCATGGTGCCTAACTTGCAAAGGTAGGGGGTGACTGCCGATTGTTGTAGGGGCAGGATGATATCGTGCCCCTACCTTCCAACGAAATCGAGCTACCTTACAACGACTCCTCCAGCGCTTCCACTTCCTCCTCCTCACCGGAGAGAGGCACTAAGGCAACCGCTGCGATCGCATCATCGTCATCCAGTCGCTGCACTCTCACCCCTGTTGCCATCCGGGACTGGGGCGAAATAGCATTAATCGCCTGACGAATGATAATCCCTCGACTCGTGATGATCATCAATTCATCCCCTTCATTGACCACCCGTAACGCGGCCAATTTGTCTTTGGGCAAACGGAACTTCGTCGCCAGGATTCCCATCCCTGCCCGATTCTGCAACCGGAACTGAGACACAGGCACCCGCTTACCATAGCCACCCATCGTAACCACAAGTACCCAAGGGCCTTGACCTGCGGTTACGACCAACTCCTGCTCTTCGGAAACCGCTTCGTTGACAGTCTCGCTCACCTCATTGAGGTCTTCAACTTCTTCTTCAACGGCTGCCTCAATCGCACTTGCCATCTGGGCGACAACCTGACCAGGGATAATATCCATGCTGATCAACTCATCTTTAGCCCGCAGTTTCATGGCCTTAACGCCCCTAGTGGCACGACCGAGGGGACGCAGTTGCTCGTTATCCGTCTTGAAGTGAATC
>NZ_DATNPA010000069.1:0-3505 GCF_036703385.1 Allocoleopsis sp.
TGGCAGGGAAATTGCTGGTGTTGGCTATTACTTTCTCAAAGGTGGAGCTAAAACTGTGATGGCATCTTTATGGAAGGTGGATGATT
The DNA here is from genome assembly GCF_036703385.1 of Allocoleopsis sp. Classification (NCBI taxonomy): domain Bacteria; kingdom Bacillati; phylum Cyanobacteriota; class Cyanophyceae; order Coleofasciculales; family Coleofasciculaceae; genus Allocoleopsis; species Allocoleopsis sp. Next base: position 87 of record NZ_DATNPA010000069.1, read on the forward strand.
ATAGTACTCGCCTACTTATGGAGCAATTTTACGAAAACTTGGCTAAAGGAACACCTACCTCCCCTGTAGGGACAGCACAAGCTCTGCGTCAAGCTCAACTCGCACTCTTTCAAGGCAAAAATACAGGCGTGAGTGAATTTAACAATAACAGCTTGCCACGTACCGTTGATCACCGTGCCTTTCGTCATCCCTATTATTGGGCACCCTTTATTATTATGGGCAGCGGGCTCTGACAAGCACGACTTGGTTGAGTGGTAGGCGTTGCTGAAGCTTTGCGCAAATCGCTTGTGAGAACACAATCGTCCAGAGTCCAGTGGAGAGAAGGCTAATACCAGGAAGTAGTACGAGGATAGCGAAATCGCTGAAGGGTTTCTTTGACCCAATTGAAATCCCCAAAATAATCATGGCAATCCCCTGTAACAATAGCAAGCAATTCCAAATCGAATTCGGGCGCAACCGAAATGCTAAAAACACCTCAAACACTCCTTCAATAAAGATGGTAATTCCCAAAGCCAGTGCCAGAGGAAAGACGGAGCCAATGATGTGTTTAAAAAGCAGGATACTAACAGCAAAATGAAAAACACTGAGAAGGATTTGTAGCCAAAACCCTTTTTCATATTGCGTCTGAATTGTTAAACTAATCCGGAGGATACCAGCAACCAGAAAAGTCCAAGAAAGTACAACAGTCATCGACCGCAAGGCAACGATTGGAGATGCGATCGCTAGAATCCCCAGAATGCTCGGAAGAGTCACTATCGCTAGGATACCAAGAAGAATTAGGAAAATACCCAGAGTAATTGACCATCGCTCTATATTTTTTAAATCTTTAGCTTCGATTTTCTTCGTATTCATGGTAAATTGTCCTAGTTGATGATGACTATCGACTCTCTACCGACCTATATCTCTAGACATGGAGAGCTTATGCAAAAATGGGGTCTGGAAAGCTCTCTCCAAACCTTTCTCTTCCCTTGCTCCCGATGGGGCTGTCACCACTTTCCCGTGCGAGTACTAAGCTGATGCGCATTTCAGTTGAATGTCACTGACGTAAGCGAGACCCTGCGGAATTTGCCCCCTAAATCCCCCAATTTTGGGGGACTTTGAACTCCGGCTTCCCCAGAATTGGGGGTTGGGGGGCGGATCGGCTCGTTAAAGGCGAAAATTATCTGGATGTGACACTTTAAGGGCGGAATGTAGGTTCGAGAAAAACCCAGAGGCTTATACTCCACCAAAATGAGAACTGCTATAATTTCGCTTCTCCTTAAGTTTGCTACAGATGATTGACACGGGGACGCGAAGATTGATTTGTAGCAAATATTGAGGTATTGGATATTACTCTTGGCTATCGCCTCTGAGTAATAGCTCAGTAGCAGAGGCATCCTGAGGCTGAGAGAAGAGATAGCCTTGACCATACTGGCACTTGAGCGCTTGGAGTTGGGTGAGTTGCTGAGTGGTTTCTACTCCTTCTGCAATCACCTCCATTTCCATATGCTGGGCTAGCATCACAATTGTTCGAGCAATTTGCAGGGGTCGGTTTTGGACTTTATCTGATGCTGAATCTGGAGGAGAATCTCCCTCAACTGTGCCAATGTGACTGACAAAAGAGCGATCGATTTTAAGGATATTAATTGGAAATTGATGCAAATAACTTAATGAAGAATAGCCTGTTCCAAAATCATCAATACACAAGCCAATCTGCTGAGCTTTAAGCTGTTGAGCCAAAGTGGCTGCTGTCTCTGGGTCTTCCAGTAAGCATGTTTCAGTGATTTCCAGCCTTAAATAACATCCTTCGAGACCTGTTTCCTGAAGAATTTGGTTGATTTGTGCGAGGGCGTCGGGTTGCAAAAATTGTTTGCTAGAAAAATTCACATTGATTGTAAGAGACTCTGACAGTTGAAAGTTAGTTTGGGTTGTAGGTTGCAGCTTAGTTTGAGTTACAGGTTGCAGGTTTGTTTGGGTTCCAGGTTGCAGGTTAGAAGGTTGAAAGTTAAAAGTCTGGTTTGAGCCTTCAACATTCAACCTGCCAACCTTCAACTGTTCTTGCGAACCTTCAACATTCAACCTGCCAACCTTCAACTGTTCTTGTGAGCCTTCAACATTCAACCTTCCAACCTTCAACTCTTCTTGCCAACGACGTAACTGATGACAAGCCTCACGAAGCGTCCACCAGCCAATGGGAATGATGAGTCCAGTTTCTTCTGCAATCGAGATGAATTCGCTTGGATAAACGAGACCCCGTGTAGGATGCTGCCAGCGCAACAGTGCCTCAAAACCAGTAATCTGATCGGTGGTTAGAGAAACAATGGGTTGATAGTGAAGCTGAAATTCCTGATGTTCGATCGCTCGCCGTAGGTCAGTCTCTAACTCTAACAGCGCCACGGCCTTTTGGTGTATGGTCAAGTCGAACACTTCATAGCGTGCCTTACCCAAAGCCTTTGCACGGTACAAGGCTGTGTCAGCATCACGTAGCAAGTCTTCGGGTCGATCATAGTCGAGTGTAAAGCTATTCTTACTCAACTCTTGACTAAGAACTATACCGATACTCGCGCCGCTGAAAACTTCGTGTCCGTCTAGATTAAACGGTGCCTTGAGTTCTTGCTGAATTCTCTCCGCGACGCGGATGGCTTGGTTAATCTCTTCGATATCTTCCAGCAGGATGGTAAACTCATCTCCCCCTAAACGGGCGACGGTATCTTCTGTTCGCACACAGCCTTTTAATCGACGTGCGATCGCAATCAGTAGCTGATCCCCAATCAGATGCCCTAGGCTATCATTAACGACTTTAAAACGATCCAAATCTAAAAACAAGACGGCAAATCGATAGTTAGGATGCCGTTTCGCCCGCTCTACCGTATGGGTCAAGCGATCCATAAACAATGCACGATTTGGTAATTCTGTCAATGGATCATAAAACGCCCGCTCATGGAGCTGCTCTTTCACCCGCTTGTGTTCGCTGATATCTTCAACCGTGCCTTCGTAGTACAGCAGCTCACCCGTACTCGTATCGCGCACTGCACGAGCATTCTCAGAAATCCAAATCACACTGCCATCTTTACGGTAGACCTGGGATTCAAATGCTACAACCACATCATTGGCTTGCAGCAGGCGGATGAACTCCGTGCGTCGATTCGGCTGAACATACAACTGATGCTCGATATCCGTCAGACGTTCCATGAGTTCAGCAGGGGTTGAGTAGCCATACAACTGTGCTAGCGCTCGATTAGCCGCAATATAACGTCCATCCTTTGTGGATTGGAAAATCCCTTCCGAAGCATTCTCAAAAATACTGCGATAGTTGGCCTCAGCCTGTCGTAAGGCATCCTCAGCTCGTTTGCGCTCGGTAATGTCTGTAATAAAGCCTTCGATACCCAAAAGCTCACCTGTGTCATCAAATACCCCATGCCCTTTTTCCCAAACCCACT
>NZ_DATNPA010000070.1:0-20095 GCF_036703385.1 Allocoleopsis sp.
AGGCTTTGAGCGATCGCAACGGACGTTCATCCAGATTTTCCACCACTTCTGCCATTAGTCGTCCCAGAATACCGAAGTTGTGTAATGCAAGTGCGATCGCTCCTGGCAAAATCCCTGGAAACATGACAAACAGAAACAGTAGCGCCCAAATCGGTTCAGGGACAGCACGCGCCGCTAGTAGCAGGAAGCGGGTAAAAATCAGTACGGTGATTCCACTCCACCGATTTAGATCCCCCCTTGCTCCCCTTAGAAAGGGGGGTAGCCATCTGTTTGCCCCTCTTAAATTAGCGCCCCGAACTTCGGCAAGTCGAGAGGAGCTACTGCTAGGAGCAAAAATCCCTCCGGGTAATAGGAAGTTATGGGCAGCAGGAAACGAGAAGACAATGCCCCCTAATCCAGCGCCAGCCATTGCCAGGATAGACATAGCAAGGGTTTGAAGCGAAAGCGTGAATAGCTGACTCATCTGGCTGCGATCGGGGGGGAAAACATCCCGCACCACTCCTGCTAACAGTTCGGCGGTTCGTGGTGCCCAGAGTTTGGAGAAGTCGGCTTGAACGTACCAGAAGGAGAAGACGAGCAGAACAATAACACCTAGGAATGACCCCCTGACGACTGGATCGTGTTGGTGAAGAGGCTTTTTCCCGGCTCGGAGATTCAGTACGTTCAAATCCAGGCGACTCGGTGCCCCCAAGCGGTGGCGAAGTAGCGCACTCCAGAAGTCGGTGAGTCCATTTAAGACAATCAGGGCAAAGAGGAACGTCCACACTTGCTCGTAGCGCAAGGACTGGAGACTGAGGAGGATTTGATAGCCCAATCCACCCGCCCCAATAATCCCCAGTACGGCGGCGGAACGGATGGAACACTCAAACCGATAGAAACTGTAGGAGAGGAGATTGAGAAAGGCTTGGGGAAGCAGCGTATAGGTGAATGCGTTGAGGGGTGGGACGCCACTGTTAAGAAGTGCTAGCAACGGTTGGCGGGGTGTCTCGTCTAAAATCTCAGAGAAGACTTTAGCGGTGATGGCACCAAAGGGAATTGCGATCGCCAACACGGCAACTAGTGGGTCAAGACCAAAGATATTGACGAAAAATAATCCCCAGATCAGTTCATGAATCGCTCTAGGAACTGATAAAACTGCCCTGATTACTAGCCAAGGAGCCTGACCCCTAAATCCTGACCCCTGACCCCTAACTCTTGCAACAGACTGCCACCACACTTCAGAACAGAGAACGCCACCCACCAAACCAATCAGCAGACTAAAAAAGGTGCCACACACGGCAAAGGCTAATGTTTTGAGCGTCGAGTCCAGAGCGAGCTGGAGTAATTCTCGGCTAAGATCGGGATGAGTCACAGCCATGAGAAAGCGCCAGACGAGAGTCCAGCCCCCAACATTCACCAACTCCCTCTGAAATAAACCTGCTGAGTGCAACGACCAGACAAAGGCTGCCACAAACAGCAAACCCCACAGACTTCTGGCATTGAGCAGTGAGGGGCGCTTTGGCAAAGCCGCTGATTGGCGAATTGGAGTATTTCTCATATCAAAGCCCAAGTGACGCTCTCTAGCTGCCGTATATGTAGCGTACATTAGACTTTTTAGGGCGGAGATATAGTGTTTTGAGACTTTTCTGGGTCAAAAATACCCACTAAAAAAACCCCTCAGGTAATGGAGGAGGTAAAGCCCGTAATTACCTGAGGAAGACTCAAACCTATTGGACACAGTCCGCAGTATTTAAAGCGTAATACGATCTGTCTTACAGGTCAAGGGGTGTGTTACATATTTATGCAAAACAGCGATAGGGGTTGATACCCCTTTCTTTTTTAACGAAAGCATCAGCTTTTCAAGCATTTTTGTAAAGAAAAGTTTCACCCGCTCTCATAAAGTACTATACCGATTTTGGGTTGCACACGCCACAAGGCAAGATCACGATATGATCGCGCTCTTAGCAAAAGCTGTATCCTACTAACGTGAATGTCACTGACTTAGGGGAAAAGTGATCGTTTCTTGGAAAAACCCGGATTGGGGGGGTTCCCCCCAATCCCCCCACTGGGGGACGGAGTGCCTACCTAGAGACCCCCTGCACAAGGGTTCATTGGTGAGGTAAGCAATTCTTAAATCAGTGCCATTCGACCTAACGTGGAAATAGCAGAGGGGGTCTGGGGGGGCAAAACTAGGGGGTGTGAAGGTTATATAGTTCCTCAATCATTCTATCTGTGAGAGTTTCAGCAGATGTATCAAACAAAATACGCCCTTGCTGCAAACCGATGATGCGCTGGTAATGGCTACGGGCAAATTTGATCGCATGGAGACTGGTAACCAACGTCTTGCCGGTTTCCTGACTTAGCTGGCGCAACAAGTCCATAATCTCACGCGATCGCTCTGGGTCGAGGCTGGAGATGGGTTCATCCGCGAGGATAGCGGTAGGATTTTGCACGAGGACGCGCGCGATCGCGACTCGTTGCTGTTGACCGCCAGAGAGTTGATCGGTGCGAGAATAGAGTTTTTCTAGAATGCCGACTTGTGATAGAGCTTTGGCAGCCGTTTCGACTTCCTGAGGCCACATCAGGGAAAAGGCAGCTTTAAAAAATGACCAACGCCCTAAATGCCCAGCATTGACATTGTGAATTACCCGCAGGTTATCCACTAGATGAAATTGCTGGTAGATTGTGCCAACCTGACGCTGGACTTGACGCAACGCCTTGGGACGAAGCTGGGTGAGATTGCGATCGAGTACCCAGACTTCTCCAGAGGTCGGTAGTAGTGTGCCGTTGAGTAAGCTAATCAAGGTGCTTTTCCCCGCACCACTAGAACCAACAAGGGCAACCCGTTCTCCCGGTTGAATCTTTAAATTAATATCGGTGAGCGATTGAAAATGACCAAATCGATGGGTAACATTTTTGAATTCAAAAATCGGTGCAACTGACTTGATGTTGCTGCTCAGGTTGCGATCCATTTGGTCATCAAGTAGCGATCGTGGTCTTCAAAACCAACCTTGTGATATAAGCGTTGTGCGTCTGTATTTTTGCGATCAACTTCTAAATGAAGGGCTTGAATTCCTAGTGAGGGACACACCTGTTGTACAAACTGTAAAGCTCTTGTTCCTATTCCTTGTCCCCGATGACCTTCTCGAATATAAAGTTCATCAATAAATGCATCGCGCCCTAGAAACTCCAAACTATAGCCAAACGTCAGGACAATGTAACCGATCACAGTTGGTGCTGTACTCTGCGCGATCGCATCACCGCTATCTTGAATCAACCATATCCGTCCTAGAGAATTTTCTCTCATAATTTTTTCCAACAAAGAGCGAATCTTTCCCTCATCAAAGAGAAGATGCTCAATTTCGTGAAACTCTCGGATAAGCTGCATCAAAATTTCAATATCTGAGTAGTCGGTAATTTTGAATGTGATGTCCATCTTGGAGGCCACTGCCTAAGCTATCACTTTATTTTGCCAATTTCCCGACCGACTGCCTCAATCTGGGCATAATTAGCATTTTGGGTAGGAATAAACTTTTTAGCATCTAACAGGTCAAGAATTTCTTTATGTTCTGGTACTTTTGGGTCTAGCTTGAAGAAGGCATTCTGCACTTTTTTGACAAAATCCTCGCCATATTTCTGTTTGACCGCTGGCTGAATGACCCAGTGGTAGTCGTAGTAAGCAGGCGTTCGCCAAAGAACTTCTACTTGGTTCAGGTCTACTTCTTTAGTTTGAGTTCGTTTTTCCCAAACTTTTTCGTTCACTACGCCAACTTCGTAAGTTCCCGCTTCCACGAGTTTAATCGTTTTATCATGGTCGCCAGAAAATCCAGCTTCACCCTTAAAATCTTCCAATTTAAGTCCAGCCTGTTTGAGAAAGTATTGAGGCATCAGACGCCCAGATGTGGAGGAATCACTCCCAAAGGTGAAGGTATGTCCTTTGAGCTGTTTTAGCTCGGATATATTTTTAAAGGGTTTGAGTCCGCTTTTTTTGTTCGCAATGAAGAGACTGTGGAATTTCTCGTCTGCATCTCGTTGTGCGATCGCTTCTGCTCCGGGTACCTGTAAGCGTGCCTGAACCCCTGTCAATCCGCCAAACCAAACTAACTCCAAATCCCCCACCTTAAACGCCGTAACCGCTGCGTTATAGTCGGTAACAGGCTTGTATTTTACGGGCACACTCAGTTCTTTCTCAAGGTAAGCAGCTAGCTTATCATACTTGCGTTGCAACTTCTGCGGGTCTTGGTCGGGAATAGCACCGATTGAGAGAGTTTTTGTCGTGCTGGTGCTGGTTGTTCCTGAAGTCCCTGCTGTTTTGGGAGAACAAGCGACTAGAGGTAGCAACAGTACCAACAGTCCCGACAAAAAAACGTTTTTCATCCCAGTATCCGCACTCCTTTTTACTTGCTGTTTAAGACTTTATCAGTGAGTAGGGTAGGTTAGGCGTAGCCATAACCCACCAGAGGCCTGTTATCCCAATTTCCTCAAAGCTTACTACAACATCCACATCGATGCGTTACGCGTTGCTAACGCATCCTACTGGCTCAGGGTTTCGACTAAGTCAGAGGTTTGGAAATCATGCCTAGACGTTCTAGCATCTCCTCGTCGTGGGAGTGAGTCGGGTTAGGTGCAGTCAGTAAGACAGGGCCGGTAAAGAGCGAGTTGGCACCGGCAAGCATACACAGTGCCTGTAATTCGTCACTCATCTGTACACGACCGGCTGACAGGCGCACCATTGCTTTAGGGAATAAAATACGAGTGGTTGCGATCGCTCGTACTAGTTCAATTGAATCAATAGCTGGGGCATCCTCTAATGGAGTACCTTTTACAGGAATCAAGCAGTTGATTGGGATGGACTCTGGAGCCGGATCGAGTGTACACAGCGCTTCCAGTAATTCAATGCGGTCTTCAACCGATTCTCCCATCCCTAGAATACCGCCGCAGCAGACGGAAATTCCAGCCGCGCTAACTGCACGAATCGTCTCTAAGCGATCTTGGTAGGTTCGCGTTGTAATGATTTGCTCGTAGTAGGAAGGCGAAGTATCGAGATTGTGATTGTAGGCCGTTAGGCCGGCAGCTTTGAGACGCTCAGCTTGGTGAGGTTTGAGCATACCGAGAGTACAGCAGACTTCCATGTCGAGAGAGGCGACTTGGCGCACCATTTCCAAAACGCGATCAAACTGGGAGCCATCTTTGACTTCTCGCCAAGCGGCACCCATGCAAAACCGTGTGGAACCATTGGCTTTAGCGGCTTGCGCCTCCGCTACCACCGCCTCAATACTCATCAATTCTTGAGGGACAAGTCCCGTTTTATTGCGAACACTCTGGGAGCAGTAAGCGCAGTCTTCTGGACAGGCACCCGTCTTGATGTTGCAGAGTGTACAAAGTTGGACAGCGTTTGGATCGTGGTGTTCTCGATGGGTGCGCTGAGCCTCGAAGAGAAGGTCGGGTAGGGGCTGGTGGTAGATTTGAGAGATGCGATCGCGTGTTGCAGACATGGTAGATATCTAAGCTGGGGGTCAAGTATAAGCGACTCTCGTGTTCAGAGTAAAGATTACCAGCCAGGACTTAAGAAAAAGAAAGGGTGTGTCGTGACACACCCGGTTAGTCTATGCGTTTGGTGAGGAATTCTGTGTGAGCCTTAAAGGTTTAGATTGGGGCAACTACAGGTTAATTACCTTACAGTTGCCTGACTTTAATCAAGTTGATGCCAACACTTGATTACTTTTTGCTCTGCTGACGCTGTTGCCGTTGTTGTTGCCACTGTGAGCGCATTTGTTCCATTTGCTGCCGCTGCTCAGCCGTCAGAACCTGCTCCATGCGAGCTTTTTGTGATTCCATAATCTGTTTGATGCTGGCTTTCTGAGCGTCTGTCAGATTCAGCTGCGCCATACCACCTCGTCGTCCTTGACGAGCTTGCCCTTGTCCATTTTGCCCCTGACGGTTTTGCTTCATCGTTTCCATCTGTGCCCGTTGCTCTGGGGTGAGGACTTCTTGAATCTGGGCGCGAGTCTCTTCCTTTATTTGACGCATTTGCTGTTTTTGTGCATCAGTCAAATTGAGCTTCGCCCATTTACCTTCTTTACCTTGGCGTTGACCTTGTTGGGCTTGCGCCATTAATGGCTTTGCGGATGAGTTAGCTTGGGCGTTGACGGCGAAGGGAGCTGCAACAGCACCAAGGACAAGTACTCCAGCTAACATTGGCATCAGTTTGATTTTCATCGTGACCTCGTTGAGAATAACTTGAGTTTCGATGTCCTCATCATAGGAATTTGCACTCTTGAGCCACATGAGGAGAAAGTCATGAATTGAAGCATGACTTTTGTCATAACAACTTCCTGAAGAAAGTGACGAGCGCTTTCTGCTCAAGACCCTTTAACGTAGGGTTAAGTATTTAACCTCTTCCCGTGAGCCGCCCCATCCAAGTCCACAATCATCCCTTTCGGTTTCTGCTCTACCTAGAGTGGATGCTTCTGTTTGTGGCTATTTTTACTGAACTCATACCAGCTCCCCATCAACGAAGCTTCCGCTTACCAGAGTTGACCGTTTCCCTGATTATTGGCTTTGGACTGATGGGCTTGAGATTGCCAACGGGTAGGCAGGGTTACAAAGTTTTCTACACGTTTATAGAAGTTTTACTGATTGTACTCACCTCCATTACAGGCGGTAGAACCGTTCGGCTTTTTCCATTGCTCTACCTGATTGTTGTGACTCGCAGTTGCTTAATCTTTCAACTGCCCGGTCGTTTGGTGGTAACAGGTTTATCGTTTTCTTTATTTCTGCTCACGTTAGTCAACCGCTTTCAGCGTATCCCTGCATCCCCCTTATTACAGGAGCGATTGCAATTTTTTATCCTGGGATATGCGCTTTTATTTGGATTAACCTTTATGTTTGTGTTGCTATCGATGAATTCGATGGTAGCAGAGCGTCAGAGTCGGGAGAAGCTCGCGATCGCAAATGAAAGACTACGACAATACGCTCTGCGAATTGAAAACCAAGCCATCCTTCAAGAACGGAACCGTATTGCTCGTGATATCCACGATTCCCTAGGACACTCCCTAACCGCACTCAACATTCAGCTGGAAACGGCTCTAAAACTTTGGCAATCCAACCCCGACAAGGCGAAAACCTTCCTGGCACGGGCAAAACAGCTAGGTTCTCAGTCACTCCAAGAGGTGCGACAATCTGTTTCTGCCATGCGCTCTGACCCTGTGCAAGGGCGTCCTCTGGAAGACGCGATCGCTTCCTTAACCGACGAACTTCAACGGTCAACAGGCATTGTACCGACTTGTAGCCTGATTTTAGAACGTCCCCTTCCCCCTGATGTTCACACCGCTGTTTACCGAATTGTACAAGAATCGTTGACAAATATTTGGAAATATGCATCAGCTACTGAAGTCAAAATTCAGCTACAGGCGACAATAAACGAGCTGAACTTAAGCATTCAGGATAATGGCAGAGGATTTAATGTAGAGGCAAATACAACAGGTTTTGGTCTGCAAGGAATGCGGGAACGCACTCTAGCATTAGGAGGTCACTTACTTATTTATAGTCAACCGGGAGCTGGATGTCGAATTACCGCCCATTTTCCCTTACCTAGGTTATAGATGTGTGACCCGTGACCCTAATTAATGACTGACCATGATTCGTGTATTGCTTGTAGACGACCAAAGTTTAATTCGTCAAGGATTGAGAGCGCTGCTAGAACTAGAGCTAGATTTGGAGGTCGTTGGAGAAGCGGAAAACGGACAAACTGCGATCGCACTCGTAGAAACGCTAAACCCGGATGTCGTACTGCTGGATATTCGGATGCCTGTCATGGATGGGGTGGCAGTCACGCGGGAAATTGGTCAGCGCTTCACCCAGACAAAAGTGTTAGTGCTAACCACGTTTGATGATGATCAATACGTGACACAGGCGCTACGCTACGGCGCAAAGGGTTATTTACTCAAAGACACCCCTTCTGAAGAGTTAGCGGCAGCCATTCGAGCCGTTTACAAAGGTTACACCCAACTAGGGCCAGGATTGTTTGAAAAGGCGATGCCAAAAGTTCCTACTCCACCGGCTAGTCCTCCACCGGGTTGGGAAGAGTTAACGCCTAGAGAGAAGGAAGTCTTACGGCTAATTGCTGCTGGTGCTAGCAACCGCGAGATTGCAGAGACGCTCTACATTTCCGAAGGAACGGTGAAAAATCATGTAACGCGCATTCTCAGTCAGTTAGGTTTGCGCGATCGCACCCAGGCCGCTATTATCGCTCATTCCTTTTTGCACTAGACCAGCTTGGCAGAAATAACTATCCAGTTGAAAAAGGTTAAATAGCTTACTGTACAAGCTTTTTTCCTTCTGCCCTCTGCCCTCTGCCCTCTGCCCTCTGCCTTCTTGCATTAGTGCAGACTGACACAAATACCCTAATATCGTAAATCCAAAATCCTTGCATTGATTGACTTGGAGCCAAGCGACAGTCGTGCATTACAGCTTCTGTCTCTCCTGCTTTTCCTGTCATCAGCTGCAACTAATTGAACGATGCTGTGACAAGCATCACAAGAAAATATATTTTACAGTCACATTTTATCTATCTTAGGGATCACAGAAATATCTTGACAAGAAGTTCATATTAGTTATATATAAAATCTCTTCGGTAAAGATACTATGTCAGCTCAACTGTTTTCCTCCTCGGTTAGTATCGAAGAACTTGTGGCGCAAATCTTGATGGAGCGAAGAGTTACTTATACAGATCAGCAGATACTCAAGTGGGCTCTACTGTCTAGAGAGGAGCTTGATGAGCAAGACCGCACCCTGATCGACCGGGTGTTTTACGGTGTGCGTCATGGATTGCTGAGAGTAGTCGAATCAATAGACTAGAAATCAGAAAATATTCTCAGGTTACTCAGCAATACCAGAGACGAGCAAGGCAACACAGACACTTTCATTTTGAGACAGCTAAAAAACTTCTTAAAAAAGCTGATATTTATCAGCTAAATTTTGACTGTTTTCTAATTTTTTGGTAAACAGTTAAATTTTTTATTCTCATTTTTAAACGTCTTTGTTGAGTTAATATTTGTTCACTAATCTTTGGGAAAATAAAACTATTTTTATCAAAAAACAAGGAAAAATATAAAAGGAAACTTTCCAATGAATAGAGCCTAATTTTTTTCAAGTTTTTAGAAAAAAAGACAAGAATTATGTTGAATAACCACTTGTGCCCTTGCTGCTCACAAACTCTACTTCGACACATTACTTTCAAAAGAACGTTCTGGTTTTGTAACCATTGCTATCAAGAAATGCCAGACTTAACCAGTTTGCGAGAAGCCGAATTAGAGCAACAGCATTGGCTCAGTAAGAATATTACCCTTCGCCAGCAGATTGAATCAGGATTGCGACAGAGCGTCAAACTGCCCTCTAGCCTGAAAGTTAACAAAGAAGTGCAGCAACTAGCTTGAAAATAGAAATCTGATTGAGATAGGGAAACATTGCCGTTTTCAAGTTTATCCCGCTTAATATTGGCAACAGATGGCACAAAATTGATATTCCCACGCCTTCTCATGACGTTGGATTTCTGGCTTGTGTCCTGTAATTTTTACCGCCGTCTCATCCCAACACCGCCCTCGTGGGACGGCTTGGGATTCCGGGGTTTAAACCAAGCGAGAACAGAGCTTATACTCGGTCACTTTGACAGTAGGTTGTACCGTTGGGCATAATCGCTCCTTCCAATGACGCTTCACTCAAGTTAGCTCCATTCAGGTTTGCTCCAATCAAGTTGGCTTCATTCAGATTCGCTCCGCTGAGATTGGCATTTGTCAGATAAGTGAGTAGTAAACCCGATCGCAACAAATTTGCCTGACTAAGGTTAGCCTCAAGCAAATTAGCCTCCAGCAGATTGGCACCCGACAGATTAGCTTTAGACAAGTTAGCTTTGTGCAGGTTAGCCTTACTCAGGTCTGCACCCCGTAAGTTGGCTTTCTTCAGTAACAGTCCAGTCAGGTTGGCCAGGCTGAGATTGGCTCCTTGCAAGTCAGCTCCACTCAGGTCAGCATTGCTCAAATTCACCTCTCGCAAATCTGCCCCTCGCAAATCTGCCCCTCGCAGATTAGCTCCACTCAGGTCAGCTCCCTTGAGATCCGCTTCACTCAGGTCAGCCTCCTCCAAATTTGCCCGACGCAAGTTCACCCGATGCAAATAAGCTCGAATCAAACTTGCTCCACTGAGGTTGGTGTCACTCAAATCAGCTTCACCAAGGATGGCTCGATTTAATGTTGCTTTTTTCAAATCAGCTTGCACGAGAATGGCTCGGCTCAATGTTGCCCCAGTCAAGTTCACCTTGGTCAGCTTTGCCCCCTTGATCAAGGCACCGATCAGGCTAGTACCGATCAGAGTCGCTAGTTTTAAGTCAGCTCCTGATAGCAGAGAGCCTGATAAAATTGCTCCGCTCAAATCTGCCTCACTCAAAATGGCCTGCGTCAGATCTGCTCGTGAGAGAGTGGTTTCAATGAGTTGCGCTTTTGTGAGATTGGCGACCCTCAAATCAGCATTGCTGAGATTAGCTCTGATCAGTTTAGTTTTTGTTAAATTTGCCCCATTCAGATGGGCTTGACTTAAATTGATTCGATTTAGATTAGAGCCACTTAAATCGGCTCCACTTAGTCTGGCACCCGGAAAATTTCGTTCTCCTGTTTCGTGCCGACTCAACAGTTCAGTTTCAGTTGAAAATTCGCTTGCTTTCATAAATTTTGCCTGATTTTAGTTGCTGTTTATCAGCTCCAGGCTCGACCTGATTTTCTTAAAAGAATGCTCAGGTGGCAGGGGTTAGCTAATAACTCCTTGGAACTTACTAAGGTTGGGTAATAAGCGGAAGAAATGAACTAAGCGTCTTAAGCCATAAAAATGGCTAAAACAATGATGTGAGTACAGGGAAATAAGTAGCGTTTGTTAAGGAAGTAGAGCCAAATTGAAGACTTTTGTCTTGTTTTGGCTAGCCTTTGTACCACTTCCGCCGCTAAGAGTTATCTCCGGCTCAAACATCAGTGAGTTATCTCAAGGCTGAGCCCTCGAAGTCTTCCTAGCAACAGCCACTCTGGATAGAGTCACTATTGATGGTGTCTATAACCTCTGTCAAATCAAGAAAACTATTTTTGGGCGACTCAGACTATGTCACCTCCCCGAACACTGCACTATGGATATAGAACGAAATCACAGAAGAACTTCCATCAGTTTGGGGTTCACCCCATTTCTGCTGTCACAACTGCTACAAAAATCCTTCCCAGGACGGCTGGTTCTGATTCCAGCCAGGTCTCGGCATCAAACTGGAAAAGTCTCTTGTATCAAATGCCCCGGTGGACTTGACTGCTGCTCCCAAGTCTTGGCTCGGCGTCATACAGTTGGATCAGGATTGTGTTCCGTGTAGTTAGTGCGTTCTTGTCCAATAACCAGTCTTTAGAAATATAACGTGCTTTAAAGAAAGCGCCTTGTTTGGCAGCTATCCGTTCCAATCCTACAGAGGTAGACCAAGTGTGAAGATAGTGGGCATTGTCAATTGAATTTGCCCTGGAACGGCGCGAAGCCACTTCTAAAAAACTTATTCTATAAAGATAATGGTTGCACGTCAGAGTCGGCAAGCTACAGTTACCATTTTCAACGTTTTATGCTAGGAAATTCCAGAAACATACCCGATTCGCAACATGGAGATATCCTGTGATTGACTTTGATTCCTTCCTGCCTGAGGAACTAACGATCGCGCTAAAACATCCTCTAGAGCAGAATTTGGACTTGCCAATTCCCGACCCTCAAAGTGCCTCTGTTGAGGACATTCGGGAGATTCAGCGGCGCGATCGCATTCCGGGTGTGGTTAAGCGATTCATTTTCTGGGATGCTGATACATTTTGGGAATATTGGTGGTGTGTACCCGGTCGTATCCTCTTACCGGAAGATGTTCAAGTCTTAACTGGCGATCGCTCTCGTGTTGAAAGTATCATCGCAAAACTGATTTGGCTGTTTGGAGGGTTCTGCTTTACCAAAGACAGCCACCGCAATGGCGAACAGCTCCCGGTTCATGACTGGCAAGACGTTCTTCAGTTTGCTCAGCAGCAAGGATTCGAGTCGTATTTGCTGGATATCGACTTTATGCCTCTTACCATCAAGCGCGATTCACGGCATTCCAACCCCAGCGAAAAAAACATCGATGCCTCTTACATTGCCGTTGAACCCGCGCATTGGCACATTGAATTTTTGCAGCTAATCCCTACTATGGGTGGGTTTGAACTCCAAGAGCAAAAAACGGTTTGTAGCTGCCAAATCTGGAGTGGCAAGCCCTTCCTTAAGCATGTGCCCTCCGGCATATCTTCAGTTCGCTATGACTTATGGATTGCCCGTCCTATGAACATTACCCAACCCTCTTGGTTCAAGTAGTGTATATCACATACGCGTGTTCAGAATTATGTTAAGCTGAGTTGCTTGAAATTAAAACTACTCAAATTAGGCTTTCAATTCCGCCAAATGAAAGCCAGCATCTGCTTCCAATGACAAAAAATACATCATTAGACCCAAAGACATTAGGTCATTGGGCGTATATCGCGATCGAAAAACACTTCCAGAAAACAATTAAGCACGAGACTGACGTTCTCGCAGACAAAGACCCGGAAGCTTTACATCAAATGCGCGTCGGAATGCGTCGCCTGCGTACAGCGGTTCATGGTTTTGCACCCGCGCTCTCACTCCCATCAGCCGCCCAAGAGAAAAAAATTGCCAAAATCGCCCGACAACTGGGCGAGTTACGGGATATAGATGTACTGCAAGATACTCTCAAAAATCAGTACCTGAAAAATCTACCACCAGCCGAACAAGACGCCCTGAAGAAAGTTCTGGGAACTCTAAAAAAGCAGCGTCAAAAGTCCCTAGATCTGGTTCAGACCACGCTTAAAGAAGAACGCTATGAACAACTGAAGCAGGCGTTGCAAAACTGGCTCAAGCAACCTGCTTACGGTGAATTGGCTGAATTTCCCATCGATGAGATTTTGCCAGATTTGTTGTTGCCGCTCATTAGTGAATTTTTGCTCCATCCAGCTTGGTTAGTCGGAGTAAAACTAGAAGCCGGAGCGATCGCTGCTCCCAGTGGGCTGAATTCGGAGATCGTGGTGCAGCTTTTAAACACACACGGAGACAGCATTCATAGCCTGCGCAAGCAAGCCAAGCGAGTACGCTATCAGTTGGAGTTATTCACCGACTTCTATGGCTCCACTTATGAAGATTATGTCAAAGACATCAAAGCCATCCAAAGCATTTTGGGACACATTCAAGATAGTTTCGTTTTAGCCGAATTTTTGAAAGGAACTCTGGATTCAGGGAATATCACTCAACTGCCAACGCTTGCTAGTCAGTTCACAGAAGCGCGTTACCAGGCATGGCAAGAGTGGCGGCCTTTACAGCAGAAATATCTCAATCCCCAAACCCGAAGAGATTTACATCAGACCTTGCTAAAATCGGTTGCTCCAAGCACACCGTAGTATCAGTGAACAGTGAACAGTGAACAGCAGGCTAAATAGTTAGTGTTTATGGGATTAGGGCAGATTGGCAAGCTGGTCATTGATTTCTGCTGCGCTGTACTAGGGGAAATTCCTGAATTGCTCTGACAAAGAACTCAGCGTTTAATCTCCTGATTACCGAGCCTTTACCTTGGGCGCTTAAAGTATTGCTGGCAATCTACGCCAGTTTGTACACCGCACCAAAAGAGTTGCACCTCATGCCCCAAGCTTTCAGAGCAATTCTAGAACTCGATCGCAACGAATTACAGGAAGGACGCCGCTTGCATTTTTATGCCAAAGGCGACGTTATCCCTCTAGTTTCCCAAGGTGTCTGGCAGGTCTGCCAGGGACTCGTGCAGCTAAGTACAGTTTGCCAGAACGGTGAGGAGGTGTGGTTAGGTTGGGCAGAACCTTCCACGTTCTTTGGTCAGTGGTGTTCTCTGCTGCAATCCTACCAGGCCACAGCCCTCTCGGATGTCCATCTCATTTGGTTCTCCTTAGCGGAAATCAATGCTTCACCCCGTCTAGCTCAGATTGTTTTACCCCAGATGGTACGTCGGATGCGGCAGACAGAGGCACTGCTAGCCATATCCGGTCATCGCCGGGTTGAAGATCGGTTGCAGCAGTTGCTACTTCTGATGAAGCGGGAAATTGGTGAACCCGTGGCGGAAGGGACTCGTCTACGGGTGCGACTAACCCATCAGAACTTTGCCAATGCGATCGGTACAACACGAGTAACGGTTACGCGACTCCTGAGCAAGCTTAAAAGTGAAGGTGCAATTAGCATTGATCGCGATCGCCATATTATCTTGAATGACAGCTTCAAAAATATTGCGGATTGGTGAGCGCCATTTGCGAAAAAATCCTTTAGAATATCAGCTTCACATCTATTACTAAGTAATAAGTTGCATTCTTTAGGAGTAAGGCTCTGTCTCTCGACGCTATCTCAATTCCCCCAGCTTCGGGCCAGATCCCAGCTGGACTGATCGTCATTCTACACGGATGGGGAGCCAACGCCCAAGATTTGGCTTCTCTCGTGCCTATGTTAAATCTGCCCAATTACCACTTCCTGCTTCCTAATGCTCCTTTTTCTCACCCTCAAGTAGCGGGAGGCAAAATGTGGTACGACCTAGCCAGGGAAGATTACAAGGGGTTAACCCTTAGTCAAGAGGTGCTAGAAGACTGGCTCAAGTCTTTAGAAAGTAAGACCGGTGTTCCCCTGGAGTCCACTATCTTGAGCGGCTTCTCTCAAGGTGGAGCAATGACCCTTGATGTGGGGTTAACGTTACCGCTAGGGGGTTTAATCTGTATGAGCGGCTATCTGCATCGAACACCTCAAGATATCGAGCCGCCTTTGCCATCCGTCTTAATTGTGCATGGAAGGCAAGATACGGTTGTGCCTGTCAATGCAGCTCAGAGGGTACGAGATTATTTACTCAGCCTGGGGACACCGATGCAGTACAGAGAATTTGATATGGGGCATGAAATTCGACCCGACGTTGTGGAGGTGATTCGGGAGTTTATTTTAGTTAATACGAGCGCAGCAGCCTCTTAGACTGGTGCGCCGTGTAGAACGGTTATCGTTCTCACGCTTAGCTTCGACCCAACGTTGAGGTCGTTTCATCGACCTTCTTCAGCATTATCCTAAAAATTCATCGCACCTTCACTTAATACTTCGTAGTTTTAACCCGACTCCTGTCAAGGAATAGGGATAATGGTATAAGCGGATGTAGAGCTGTATAGCATTTGACACAGAAGCTACTCAAGGGAGGCGTGAGCAATGGCAACTTTAACTTTAACTCTTCGGGAGCGCGATTTAATGGCTCTCACGGCAGATGACGTTGCAGAACTAGCTGGACGTTTGGAACGGGATGATTACACGAATGCTTTTGAGGGACTCGACGATTGGCATCTACTTCGTGCCTTAGCGTTTCAGCGTCCAGAGTTAATCGAGCCTTACCTCTACTTACTCGATCTAGAAGGCTACGATGAAGCATGAGCAACGCCCAAATCGAACAGCCAACATCCAAAACCCAAAATTGGAAGGCAGGCGAGTTCTAGTTGGCGTAGGCGGCGGCATCGCCGCCTATAAAGTTTGTGAGGTTGTTTCTAACTTATTTAAATCAGGGGTAGATATAAGGGCAATTCTCACGCAAGCCGCTCAAGAATTTATCACTCCTTTAACGATAACAACTCTCTCTCGTCATCCAGCTTATACAGACCCAGTCTTCTGGCAACCAAGTCACACTCGCCCGGTGCATATTGAATTAGGCGAATGGGCTGAGGTGTTTGTGATTGCTCCCCTGACGGCTAACACATTGGGTAAGTTAGCACATGGCTTAGCAGATAATTTGCTCACGAATACGGTACTGGCTTCTTGCTGTCCCGTGTTGTTGGCACCGGCGATGAATACTGAGATGTGGGAACAGGTGTCGGTACAACGGAACTGGCAGCAACTGCTGAGTGACCCCAGATATCATAGTGTGGGGCCAGATGCGGGATTGTTGGCGTGCGATCGCGTTGGTTCCGGACGCATGGCAGAACCCGAAGAAATTTTGGCCTCGGTGCGATCGCTCCTGCATACGAACGGGAAGCGAGATTTAGTCGGCAAGCGAGTTTTAATCAGTACCGGAGGAACGCAGGAATATCTTGACCCTGTCCGCTTCATTGGCAATCCCTCCACAGGTAAGATGGGTTTAGCTCTGGCACAAGCAGCATTGCATCGAGGAGCCACAGTAACCCTAGTTCACGCACCCATATCCTGGGAAGTACCATTGGGTGTTCGGGCAATTTCGGTGGTGAATGCAGCCCAGATGCAACAAGCCATGCTGGAATGCTTCCCGGATGCAGATGTAATTGTGATGGCAGCAGCGGTGGCAGATGTGAAGCCGGCTGAATATGCCCAGGAGAAGTTACCGAAAAAATTGCTTCCCAATTCCTTACCCCTAGAACCTGTACCGGATATTTTGGCAGAGTTGGGACAGCGCAAACAGCCACATCAACGCTTAATTGGCTTTGCTGCACAAAGTGGCTATATTGTCAAGCCTGCGTTGGAGAAATTGCGAAATAAGAAATTAGATGCGATCGCGGCTAACCCCATCGATAAACCGAACAGCGGTTTTGGTAGCGATACGAATCAAGCAATCTTTCTCGATAAGCAAGGACGCCAGCTAGAAATTGAACCTTGCAGCAAATTAGAGCTAGCTCATCATTTATTTGATTTTGTAAGCAATATTTCTGGCTAATAGAAGGCAAAAGCGAGCCAACCCTTTTTAATCTTATGGGAAAGCCATCCGACCCGACCCCAGGTACGAACCGACGCTATTCTCTCCATACGAGAATAGACTTCTTGCAAAAGTAAAAAAGCGCTCAAAAATGACGATGATCAAGTCAAATCTAATCCCTTTCCCCTTTTCCCCTTTCCCCGATTTCTGCAAGAAGTCCAATGTGTAGATGCCGCTTTTATAGAAGTCGCCAAAGAGAGGGAGATACGCTGCTAGATTTAGGACTGGCTTACTATCAACTTCAAGATTATGAGCGAACGATTATCTTCTTTCAACAGAGTTTGGCAGTTGCCAAAGAAATATCCGACCAAGTAATCGTAGGATGGTCACTGCATAACATAGGATCGGTTTACTACAACCGGAAAGATTATAGGCAAGCAATTGAGTATTATCAGCAAAGTTTAAAACTCGCGCAAACTATCCCAGACCCTAAGATGCAGGTAATGGTTTTGAGGAATTTGGGAGAAGCTTACCTTGACCTGAGAGAATATACCAAAGCAATTGAGTATCATCAGCAAAGTTTGACTAGAGCCAAGGAAATTGGCGATCGCGAAGGAGAGGGTTGGTTACTCAATAGCTTGGGAGTAGCTTACCAGAGTTTGGGTGACTACACTAAGGCATTTGAGTATTATCAGCAGAGTTTAAAACTCGCGCAAGCTATCCCAGACCCCAAGATGCAAGTGACGGTTTTAGGCAATTTGGGAAAAACTTACCATAGGTCGGGAAAATATGCCAGAGCAATTGAGTATTACCAGCAAAGATTGACTATCGCCAGGAAGATTGGCGATCGCCTAGAAGAAGGGACTTCTTTAGACTATCTAGGTTCTATTTATCCTTCCTTAGGGTACTCTACTAAAGCAATTGAGTATCTCCAACAGAGTTTGGCTATATATCGAGAGATACGCGATCACCCCGGAGAAGGTAGTACTCTAGGTAATTTGGGAAATGCATACTATTTTCTAGGAGACAATGCCAAGGCAATTGAGTACTACGAACAGAGCTTAGTTATTTGGCGGGAGATAGGAGATCGCACAGGAGAGAGTACATGTCTAGGGAGTTTGGGAAATGCTTACTCAGATCTAGGAAACTATGCTAAGGCAATTGAGTACTATGAGCAAAGTTTGACCATTGCTAGAGAACTAGGCGATCGTTTTGCCGAGGGAAGATTTATCGGCAATCTGGGAAATGTTTACCTTCGACTCGAAAACTATGCCAAAGCAATTGAGTTCTACCAACAAAGTTTGGAAATCATCAAGAAAATAGGCGATATCGACCAGGAAGGTTATGCTCTAGATAGTTTAGGGCTGGCTCTATTTCGCTCCGGCAATCTTGCTCAAGCAGAAAGTACCCTAAGGGAAGCAATTAAGATTAGAGAATCTCTACGAGGTGGATTGGATGATACCAAAAAAGTCTCTATTTTTGACACACAAATAAATACTTACGAAACATTACAACAAGTCCTCATCGTCCAGAAGAAAACTAATGAAGCACTGGAAATTGCCGAGCGAGGGCGCGCCCGCGCCTTTGTTGAGTTACTAGCGTCTCGACTATCACCCAACCAAGCCACAGCTACTACACCTGAGCCACTAAAAATTCAGGAAATTAAACAAATTGCCAGGGAGCAAAATGCCACCCTCGTTCAATATTCGATTATTTGGCAGCAATTTCTCTATATTTGGGTCATCTCGCCAAACGGCAAAGTCACGTTTCGACTAGTTGACCTCAAATCGCTAGCAGCAACCACAGGGGATTCATATCTACGAAAACTCGTTGCCGACACTCTCCAATCTCTAGGAGTAGGCGAAGATCGCAACGGCATTTTTGAGGTAAGTGTCACAAATCCCGCTGCTGGCCCTCAACGCCAAACCAAATCCTTAAAGCAACTCCATCAACTCCTCATTCAACCTATTGCAGACCTATTACCTACAGACCCGAATTCTCGCATCATCTTTATTCCCCATCAAGACCTGTTCCGCGTTCCCTTCCCAGCGCTAATGGACTCAGACGGCAAGTATTTAGTCGAAAAGCATACGATTCTTACCGCACCCTCAATTCAAGTGCTGGAGTTAACCCACCTTCAACGGCAAAATGGTTCCCGTTCAGGACAAGGGGCGCTAGTCGTGGGCAATCCCAGCCCCATGCCGACTGGATTTCAACCCCTTAAAGGTGCGGAAAAAGAAGCCAAAGATGTTGCTCGACTGCTGAGAACCGAACCGCTTATCGGTTCCCAAGCCACCGAGCTTGCTGTTTTGCAGCAGCTACCCAATGCACGAATCATTTTGTAGGGGCGGGTTTAGGGATAATTTTTATATTTCACCCGAAAACTTCATTCAAAACCTGCCCTGCACTGATGAATGTTTTATCAAACAACTTCTACAAGAGATTTCATTAGAAGTCTTTTATCGATGGGTAAGGGCGGGTTTTGATGGTGAGTTATCGGTGTATCTAGAGAGTTTATCCCTAGACCCGCCCCTACAGATAAAATTTTATTCATCAAAATCTCGAATTTAAAATCTAAAATCTTAATCATGTCTCGCCTTTCTCGCCGTCATTTCTTACAATTTGCTGGCTCAACCTTAGCGACCTTCGGTTTAAGCCAGTGGGATATTATCAACAAAGGAAATCGCTACGCCCAAGTTCTCGCGCAAGACACTCCTCGCAAGCTGGCACTCTTAGTCGGAATTAATCAGTATCCAGCTACCCAACGATTCGGGAACTTAAAAGGATGCGACACTGATGTGGACTTACAGCAAGAACTTCTCATTCACCGTTTTGGCTTCAATCCCAACGATATTGTCAAATTAACCAGCGATCAAACCCCAGATAAGCAGCCTACTCGCAAAAACATTTTAACTGCCTTTGAAAAACACTTAATTGAGCAGGCAAAACCGGGAGATGTAGTCGTTTTTCATTTTTCCGGTCACGGTTCCCGACTCCCAGAACCTGACCCCATCCAAGCTTGTAGAAACGATAATTTTAACAGCACCTTAGTGCCAGCCGATGAGGGAAAGAATGGCGTGGCACAAGATATCATGGGACGCACGCTGTTTCTATTGATGTCGGCTTTAAAAACAGAAAATGTTACGGCAGTGCTGGATAGTTGTTACTCTGGCGGCGGCACTCGGGGTAACTTTCGAGTTCGCTCCATACCTGGCGATGGACTCAAACCCAGTCCGGAAGAAATTGCCTATCAAAAACGCTGGATGGAACAGTTGCAACTATCTCCTGAAGAACTCGTCCGTCGGCGCTGTGCGGGGGTAGCTAAAGGAGTTGTCTTTGCTTCTGCTCAACGCGATCAAGAAGCTTTGGATGCCAACTTGG
>NZ_DATNPA010000071.1:0-3501 GCF_036703385.1 Allocoleopsis sp.
CGACGAAACCTAGAGGAATTGGAACTGGGTTAGGTTTAGCAATTAGCCATCAGATTATTGTTGAGAACCATAAAGGCAAAATTACCTGTCACTCAGAGGTAGGAGTTGGCACTGAGTTTGCGATCGCACTACCAATTCAGCATCAACACCTTAGAGAACTCTCCAAAACCTTGCCAGCAACTTTCTCAGGAAGCCGTTTCGTACAATCCTTACTATACGTGAGTTCGACGGAGGTTTGAAAGCAGCTCACCCCTGAATGTTGCACTCGATGAGTCTCAACGCTAGAGAACAACCCACTAAATCCCATTTTCCCAATACAATGTCCTCTAATCCGCCTGCGGGGAGATGACCAAGGGGAGCGACATCGGGGTCGAAAGTGAGTTCAGCGTAGGTTAGCCAGTTACCTTTCACACGCCAACCGACCCGATCGCCAAAACGTGACCAAATGGTATAGTGATTGTCCAGCCTACCCTTAACACTCTCCCAGATCCGCTTTTGCACGCTGAAACCAAAGCGCCCCTTGCTGTAATGTACCCAGAGGCGATCGATGGTGCCGAGGTCTTGGCAGGGAAACTTTTGGAAGTCTTCAGCTCTGATCCAACCTTCTTGCTCACGACCAGAGACCTTAAATAGGAGCTCTCTTGTTTCCCGATCCGCCTCTTGCCATTTCTCGGATGCCAGTAGCTGTTGCAGTTGGCTGTAATCTATTCCTAGTTCTGAAAGTATAAGAAGGGGTGCAGGGGGCACATCTAAAGTTGGCACAGGTGGGCTTGACGGAGGGAGTGTAAGCTCGCCGAGAGCAGAGGTTTCATCTAAAGTCTTGCCGTTTTCCCCTGTTGGCTTCGAGTTGTCGCCTTTGTCCCCTAGCGGGTGTTTGTACTCAAAGGGAGCAGGAATCACTGGTGTCGGTGTCGCGGTACTTAAAGATAAGGGTTGTGAAGTTTCAGACTGAAGGGATTGTAGTACCTCGGCAGCAGACTTATAGCGATCTTTCGGCAAATCCTGAAGCAGCTTGTCCAAGACTTGCCCTAATTGAGGGCTAATCGTGATGCCGGGAGGCAGATGCTGCCGCCACATCCAGCGACATTCCAGTCCGTTGTAAATTTCATCAAAGCCATCCGTGCCAGGAAGATGCTTGGTTAGTAGACACACGCAGGTAACCCCTAAACTATAGAGGTCGCTTGCAGGGTAAGCTTTACCCCGCATTTGTTCGAGGGGTGTAAATCCTGCGGTGCCAACGGTTGTACCGACTCTACCCAAATCAGTTCCTGTTGCCTGTTTGGAGACGCCGAAATCAATCAGCATCAATCTCCCCCTTCCACCCCCTTGAGCGGGAGAGGTTTGAGTGGGGGTGCGGCGACGCATAATATTCCCTGGCTTGATGTCTCGGTGAATCACACCCTTGGCGTGGATAAACTGGAGAACTGGAAGCAGATCGAGCAACAGCTGCCTAATCTTTTGTTCGCTGAAGGTTCCCTCGATCGCCAATTCTTGCCTTAAATCCCGTCCGTCGATAAACTCTTGCACTAGATACAGGTATTTCTCTTGTTCAAAGAAGGCGAGTAGCCGGGGGATTTGGGGATGCTCTCCCAGTTGCAAAAGCTGCACGGCCTCGTGGTTAAACAGTTCGGTGGCTTTTTGGAGTGCAGCTGGATCGGCTTGAATGTCTAATGAGGGTGAAAATTGCTTCACTACGCACTTGACATTCATACAGTCTTGATCGACAGCCAGATAAGTTCTACCAAAGCCGCCGCTGCCGAGGAATTTGACCACGCGGTAGCGGTTTCGGAGTAGGAGTTGAGCGCCACAACTTTGGCAAAATTTATAGTTGTCTGGGTTAAGGCGATCGCGGCAGTGGGGGTTGAGGCAGTAAATCATACCTGGGAAGGATTCCGCTGAATGTGTCTATGGTAATTCTTCGCCGCAAGATTTTCCTAAGATCGACTAAGCTGTAGCGTTAGAGTCAAAGGAGCGATTGTGGCTTTTAAAGTTGGTTTGCTTGGCGTCGGGACAGTTGGTACGGGAACGGCACAGATTTTGCTCAATCCAGAGGGGCGTCAGCCGTTGTTGCAAGAGATTGAGATTCATCGGGTGGGGGTGCGATCGCTCGACAAGCCGAGAGAGGTCAAACTACCACTGGAATTGCTCACAACGGACTTAGAATCCATTGTGACTGACCCAGCCGTTGATATTGTAGTTGAAGTGATGGGGGGGTTGGAACCGGCGCGATCGCTCATTCTCAAAGCCATTGCCCAAGGGAAGCACGTCGTCACTGCCAACAAAGCTGTCATTTCCCGCTATGGTGCTGAAATTTTCACAGCGGCGGAGGAAGCGGGTGTCTACGTCCTCTTAGAAGCAGCGGTTGGGGGAGGTATCCCAGTGATTCAACCCCTCAAGCAGTCTTTGGGCGTTAATCGCATTCAGAGCGTTATTGGTATTGTCAATGGTACAACCAACTACATCCTGACACGGATGCAAACTGAGGGGGGTGAATTTAGCGACATCCTCGCCGACGCCCAAAAGTTGGGTTATGCAGAAGCTGACCCCACCGCTGATGTAGATGGCTTAGATGCAGCGGATAAGATTGCTATTCTCGCTTCCCTTGCCTTCGCGGGACGAATTAAACTCGAAGATGTCTACTGTGAAGGAATTCGCCAAGTTAGTGCGGCGGATATTTCCTATGCTCAGAAACTGGGGTTTGTGATTAAACTACTCGCATTTGCCAAGCGGGAGAAAATAGCTGTGTCAGCTACCCCAGATGCCGAAATGCTTCAGGTGAGAGTGCATCCGACATTGCTACCCAAAACGCATCCGCTTGCCAGTATCAACGGGGTTTACAACGCTATTCTCGTGGAAGGCGACCCGATTGGGCAGGTGGTGTTCTCCGGGCCAGGTGCGGGTTCTGGGCCAACGGCGAGTGCTGTGGTGTCGGATATTTTGAACATCGCCGCTGTTTTAAAAACGGCTGGGGAGTCTCACCGACTGCATCCTTTGTTGAGTTGTGCTCATCAACATTATTGTGCAATCGCGCCGATGTCGGAATTAGTGACCCGATTTTATGCACGTTTTCTTACTAAAGATCGTCCTGGCGTTATTGGTCACTTAGGAACCAGCTTTGGTAATCACAATGTGAGTTTGGAGTCAATTGTGCAGACTGGATTCCGGGATGATTTAGCGGAAATTGTCGTCGTCACTCACGATGTTCGGGAAGGAAACTTCCGACAAGCTTTGGATGAAATTCGGACATTAGAAGCTATAGATAGCATTCCTAGTATCTTGCGAGTGCTTTAGGTATTGCGGACGTTCAAGTCCCTGGTGGTGGGAGAGCTGCCATAATCAACAGTAAAGCTGGAAGAAAGTAACTATGACGGCTCTTACCCCTACAGCCAAACAATCCCAACCGTTCTATCCCAGTGCTGATGGTGAACCTGTGGCAGAAACGTATGCTCATCTCTATGCCTTACTCACAACATTGGAAGTGTTGAGGCAATACCTAAAAGG
>NZ_DATNPA010000072.1:0-14160 GCF_036703385.1 Allocoleopsis sp.
AACTACCAGTAACTCTCTTAAGTGAGTCGGTACGGGTAAGGAGCAGGGGTGGGGTAGGAGTGCGATTGTTGGGGGTCCGAACTGAACGCAATTGTGCGACTGAGGAGGTGGCACAGAAAGTTGTTCAAATCAATCGAGAAATCGGGCAAATTGAGGAGCAAAAACGTCAGGTTCAAGATGGGCTGACACTGCTCAATCTGCAACGCAACTTCGTAAAAAGTTTGAGTAATCAGTACTTGGAGCGCTTGACGAAGTTCCAAGACCCCGAACAGATGAATCTCAATCAAATCCGGGAGTTAATGGATTTTGTCGGACAGCAGTACAATGAGTTCTCAACTGCGATCGCTCAACAGGAAAAAGAACAACGACAGTTGGACTCTAGGTTGCAAACTCTCCGCCAGCAAATTCAGCAGCTGTCAGGCTCCCAGCCTCAGGAAAGCTTTAGCATCATTATCACACTTGAACCTTCGGCAGCGGGTGAATTTGAGCTAGAGATGTCCTACATCGTCTATAAAGCAAGCTGGGCACCTCTCTATGACATGCGCTTGTGTCCAAGCAGCGAAAACCTAAATATCAGTTACCTGGCAGAAGTCAAGCAAAACAGTGGTGAGGATTGGCAGGGTGTAGCCCTAACCCTTTCCACGGCAAAGCCAGGAATCAGCACCCAGCCAGCCAAGCTGACCCCCTGGTATATTGATGCGCAACAGCCCAATCAGTTCAGGACGCCGACCTTATCAGAACCCGTTAACCTACCATCCCGTACTCTGGCGGCAACCATGCCGTTTGCAGGTACAACACCTTCAGCGGAAGCCATGATCAACACACCGTTTGAGTATGGTTTTACTCAAACGGTAACCCCAGAAGTTTCTAAACTAGGAGGTAATGTTACCTATCGGGTGAGCAGGACTAGCTATATTCCCAGTGATGGCATTGCTCATAAAACTACGATTTGCAACGAAGATTACCCTTGCCGCGCTGAGTACATTGTGTTGCCTCGTGTCGCGAGTTTGGCTTATCTTCAAGCAACGATTACAAATCCCCTCAGTGGAGTCACGCTACTAGCGGGCAAAGCCAATCTCTTTCTGGATAACACCTTTGTTGGGGCAACACAGCTTGATAACATTGTTCCCGGTCAGGAATTTAAGCTCAACTTAGGCAGTGATGAAGGGATCGTCATTCAACGAGAATTGGTAGAACGTCAAGTAGACCAGAAGCCAATCGGCAACCAACGGCGTAGTACCTATGCCTATCGGGTAGCGATTACTAACTTCCGGGAGTGTGAAGCTAAGCTGAAATTAACAGAGCAGTTGCCTGTCAGTCGTCACGAACAAGTTAAAGTACGTCTGACGCTCTCCAATCCGGAGATTGAGGTCGGTGAGATGGGTATGCTGGAATGGTCGCTCACTTTACCAGCTTTGTCTGGGCAAGAGCTGTACTATCAGTTTGCGTTCGAGCATCCGCCCGAACTCACCCTAGTTGGTTTGGATATCTAGCAGAGCCTAACTTCGAGATTTCGTAGCCACTAGGATAGCTCTGCACGGGTGAGTCTGTGAAGAAGTCCGGCTGTTTCCTCTGTGGAAAGAAACGCAAGACTTTACGTCGTAACCTAAGGCTCATGGCAAGGCCAGAACGTAGCATTTTTGGTGCTGGAGGCAACCCACAAGCTTCTATAATTGCATCATCCAGCAGTGCGTAGATAGCAGGCTCGATCGCAGGTTGCAGGATACGGGGAAACCAACTCAGGAAAAGGTCACGGGTGGCTTCTCCAATCCGGCGATTACTGTCTGAATAACGGAAGTGCTGTCGCTCGTAGTTGATGATTGTAGCGTTCAAAGTCCTCATAGGTTTCTGGGATGTCTTGGATGTGCATCCGTTGACCCACTTCGCGCCATAAGTAAAAAGACGCCAGACGTTCTTGCTCACACATGAGACGCCAACCAAAACGAGAATTCCAGCGGATAGGCTCGTAGATAAATGTTGAAAGTACGTACAGAAAATCCTCATTACAAATGTTGAAACGCCTATGAATGGCATTCATGCGCTCAATGGCTTGGAGGCCGCGCTCACTGTTATATCCCCATTTGCTGATTTCGGCGGTAAGCAATCCTGTGTCGTCGTAGCGTTTTTGGGGACGATGTTTAAATTCACCCGTTTTATCCAGCAGTGCTGAGATGGTGGGAACACAAAATGTCCGCATAAGAGCCATTTCTAGCGAGCGCGTCATCTCCCAAGGAAATTCATAGCCACTCATCAAATGGTAAATCTGACAATGGTCTAGCACCGGGTCTAGCTGCTGAATCCGATGCAAAATATCATAACGACCCATGATTGATTTCTTTGTAAACGGATTAACTACACTATGAGACAAATGCCAGTTTTAAGCCAGGAATCCCACAAGGAGTTATATCATGAGTACCCAAACAACCCCGCAACTACCGCTTCCCAGCTCCTTCGATGCGGCTAAAGTCGGGGAAGTCTGGCGAGTCCCGTATCAGCAGAGAGCCGTTGAAGCTAGGGAGTGGGCGGAAAAGCACAACATTCAGCCTGCGGCTGAAGATAAAACTCGCATTTGCCTGTTATTAATCGACGTTCAAAACACCTTTTGCATTCCCGATTTTGAATTGTTTGTCGGTGGAAAGTCGGGGATGGGCGCTGTAGAAGACAATGTACGGCTGTGTGAATTTATTTACCACAATCTGGGGGTCATAAGTGCGATCGCACCGACGATGGACACTCACACGGCGATGCAAATCTTCCACCCTATATTTTGGATTAACGCGGGTGGAGAACACCCTACACCCGCTGCCACTCTGATTACCCCGGAAGATATCCATCAGGGTACATGGAAAGTCAACCCAGCTGTTGCCGATAGCCTCACCAACGGAGACTACTCAAAACTCGAAAAACACGCCCTACACTACGTCAATCAGCTAAGTAATGCAGGAAAGTACCCATTAACAGTATGGCCTTATCATTCGATGTTAGGAGGGATTGGTCATGCTTTGGTGTCAGCCGTTGAGGAAGCGCTGTTCTTCCACTGCATCGCCCGAAATAGCCAAACGCGATTTGAAATTAAAGGCAACAATCCTTTAACTGAAAACTATTCTATTCTGCGCCCTGAAGTGCTAGACGATGTCAGCGGAAGACCTATTTCCGAGAAGAATACAAGCTTAATACAGTATTTACTGGAGTTTGACGCTGTGATTATTGCAGGGCAGGCGAAGAGTCACTGTGTTGCTTGGACAATTGCCGATTTATTAACAGAAATCCAGCTGCTAGATGCAAGTCTTGCTAAAAAAGTTTACCTACTAGAAGATTGCACTTCACCTGTTGTAGTTCCAGGGGTAGTGGACTACAGCGAACAAGCGGATGAAGTGTTCGAGCGATTTGCCGCAGCAGGGATGAACTTGGTTAAATCGACCCAGCCGTTGGAAAGCTGGGCAGAGTTTCCTGGAATTATCAAGTAATGCTACGCTGTACACTTTTTTATAGGATGAATCATATAACCTGAGTTCGTAAGTCAGCACTGAAGTGTTGGAGGCGATCGCATCGCTTACGATAAACTTTGAAGTCGAATGGCACTGATTTAATATGAAATAGTTTTAATTTGCTACAAATGAATCCGGGATGCTCAGGAAGTAGGCAACGTCATTTGTAGCGTGCATTTAGCGATTTCAAAGAACTCTCCTACCTCACCAACCAACCCTTGTGCAGGGGGTCTCTAGGTAGGTACTCCGTCCCCCAGTGGGGGGTTTGGGGGAACCCCCCCAATCTGGGTTTTTCCAAGACACGATCACTTTTCGCTTAAGTCAGTGCCATTTCTTTTAAGTCAGTGACATTCCTCTTAAAAATCGACTCCTCGCTTCAAATCCACGCCCTTTTCACAGTAGTGCTTATGACAAATCATCTCGGAGTGAACACTCGCTAGGTCAAAGTATCCGGGTTGATTCAAACAGCGACCTGTAATAATCACTTCCGTATCGCGGGGTTTGCGTAACAGAGCATCGACAATTGGCTCCACTTGTAACAGTTCTAGATCAACTGTAGGGTTGAGTTCGTCCATAATAATGGTCTTGTACAAACCTGAAGCTAAAGCAGCTCTCGCAATTTCCCAGCCTCGCTCCGCTTCCACATAGTCTGCAATCTGCTGCTGTCCTCGCCAAACGATCGCATCTCGCCCACAGCGGTGATGATCGACTAAATCGGGATAACATTGCTTCAAGGCTGCGATCGCCGCATCTTCTGTATAACCTGATCCCCCCTTCAGCCACTGCATAATCAGCACCCGGTGGGACTTATCAGTACTAATTCCTCGACCAATGGCTTGCAACGCCTTACCCAAGGCATTTGTCGATTTTCCCTTACCCGCACCGGTATAGATTTCGATGCCCTCAATTCCTTGTTCTCTCGACACTGGATGGTCATGAGGGACAGACTCTGTGTGCAAATCGGCAAGATCAAGCAGGGCTTGGGGTGTTCCCCGACCTGTAACAATAATTTCTAGGTTTTCAGGCTTATTTTTCAGACTCTTAATCACCTCGTCTATGGGAAGTAAGCCTAAATCTAGGACAGGGTTCAGCTCATCTAAGACGACAACCGAATAAAGATTGGATGCGATCGCACCCTTGGCAACATCCCAACCGCGTTGTGCCTCCACCGCATCAAAGCGCGTAACTTCATCTCTAGAAAAAAAAGAGGCGCGTCCCGTGCGCACTTGGTCAATCAAGTGAGGAAAACCCCGCTGCAAGGCTTCAATCGCCGCATCCTCATCGTAATTCCGTCCCGGCCCTTTGAGAAACCTCAGCAACAAAACGCGGCTTGGCGACACTCCCGGACTTGCGTTTGCGCCCGTATAGTTTCCAAGAGTACACAACTCACTCTCAACCGAATTAATCCCCAGCCCAATTGAGCGCAGAACGACGCCCAAAGCCGCTTGAGACTTCCCCTTTCCCTTGCCATCGTAAACGTGAATCTGACCTGTGATGCGCTCAGAACGCTCAACCGCCGTGCGAATACCAATACCAGTTCTGGACATTCCGATCCTTGAAACCAACCCCAAATCACAAGTTTACCAATAAGGGGGGTTGGGTCGATTCACCTTTGGTTTAGATGTTGCACCTGGCTTTTGAGGAAAAATATAGAGAAAGAAAAGGATAACGCTGAATGGTACTAAGATAACTACAATCAGGCTTAGAGCCAAATCCTCGCCTGAACTTTGTACTATTGGTAATCAAGCCCTTAACTCTTCCGTGCAGGAAGTACCCTTACGTAGGGTAGCGGAGTGAGGGGACGGCGCTTAAAGCTACGAAATAATTCGTCGCACGCCGCCTCATGAAAGCGCGATCAATCCTGTGGGTTGTATGGCAAAATCCTGGTAAAATTATCATTATTCAGTGTTAAAAAAGGAGGTGATTAAAGTTGGTAACGAGGCGAGTAACATTTCGCTTATATCCTAAGCCTACTTCCTTGAAAAAATTACATTGGGCAAGGAGGATGCACAAAGAGCTTTACAATGCAGCTATAAATAATCGTAGAACTCAATATGAGCGATTTGGTCACTCAGTTTCGTACTACGATCAACAGAACTCTTTGCCAGCATTCAAGGAAGTTTGGACAGAGTATAAACAGTTAGGGTCACAGACATTACAAGCCACTCTCAAACGGGTTGATCTAGCTTATCAATCGTTCTTCAAAGGGCTAAGAGGGAAGCCTAAATTCAAGTCAATCAGGCATTATTCAGGATGGAGCTATCCAGCTAGTTCCGGTTGGAAAGTTAACACAACTGGCGATAACGGTTACTTGGAGCTAAAAGACCTCAAAATCAGCATCCGGATGAGGGGGAAAGCCCGAACGTGGGGTAGACCTACAACTTGTACCATCGTCTATCGCAATGGTAAATGGTATGCGTCAATAACTGTTGAATGCACTCCAGTTAGAAAAACTGGTGAGGGTGCGGTAGGAATTGATTTTGGCACCTATCATGCCGCCGCATTGAGTGATGGTACAACAATAGAAAATCCTAGATTTCAAGCAAATCAGCTCCAGAAAATCAAGAAAGCTTCTCAGCAAAAACGACGCAAGAGAGCGCCTAACTTCAGAAAGAAGATTAAAGCATCTAAACGTTGGAAGAAAGCTTCTAAGAAAGTTTCACAGATTCAGCGCCAAGTAGCCAATCAAAGACAGGATTGGATTCACAAAGTTGCGAGCGTGTTAGTAAGCGGTAATAGCCTGATAGCAACTGAAGAGCTGAACCTGAAAGGGATGACCCGCAAAGCCAAAAAAGGGAGCAAGAGGAAGGCTCAAAAAACGGGACTAAACCGTTCAATGCTAGATGTAGGAATTGGTGAACTAACCAGAGCAATTGAGTATAAACTACAAGAGGCTGGTGGTTTTTTAGTCAAAGTTCCTACAAAAACTGTCAAGCCTTCTCAAACTTGCCCTAACTGCGGTCATCAACGGAAAAAAGACCTATCTGAACGCGTGCATCATTGTTCAGAGTGCGGCGTCACCTATGACAGGGATGTAGCCGCAGCTCTTGTTATGCTGTCATGGGCGCTGGGAATCAGCGTCCTCAAACGCGGAGAGGCAATCCCTACTTCTATCCCCCGTCATACGGGAGGATGGAAGCAAATTTCCTCGCTGAAGCGTCAGAAACCCCGGACGTAGCTCAAGCGGAGTCCGAGGGTAGTTCATCGTCCACCGCAACTGGTAAGGAGCAGACCGTTATGACAGAGGCCGTTTTGCCACTACAGACTTACTTGTTTCAGTTCTTATTCCTGCTGGTCGCGATCGCGCTAGAGTCCAGAGTCTTGTATCGCAGAATGAACATTAGCCGCAGGACTAGTGTAGAGTATGCTACTTTCATAAATTTACTAGCCGCAAGTGTCGGTTGGCTGGTCTTTTTTATGATTCAGGACTTTATACCCCTGGATTTCAAAGATCAGCTCATTAGTTATATTTTCTTTGATCGCCTTCTCGGTTCCCGTCCAGAACAATTAACATTAGTGATTGCGGCAACTGGGGTTGTGATCTTTTTCTGTGCCTTCTTGATTAAGCTCACAGGACTCGATGTACTAGAAGCCTTTCTCCAAGAGAGACGTGAAGGAGACCAATCTCCAGTTAGACGGTCTTGGCCAACCTTGACACATCGGCTGGACGAGGCTGTTGCCCCTCCTAAACCCAACCATGCCACAACTATACTGCTAGCAAACGCTTACAGCTATAGCGCCATCTCGCTACTTTTATTTCTCCGATTCCTGCAAATCCACAATCCAATCAATACTCTTAACTTCTAAATAACGTGAAATTTCTCCTCGGTTTGTACACTTGGCTGCGAAAAGAAGTTCGTCTTCCCAGTGCCTTTTCCTGGGAAACCCTAATCGTACTCAGCCTGTTTTCCTACTATATGACAATCCTCGCCACTGGCTGGGTGCGAAACTTTGTCGTTAATTTTGGCTGGATTTTTTTAATTTTGGGCGTATTTTGGGGGACAACGGCGTCCAACCAGCTGAGAATCGGTTACAAGACCCCAGCACAACCCGGCTTTCCGTTGAGCCCTTGGATTACCGGGGCACTCGTGAGTATATACATTTTTGGTTTCGTGGCTGAGGGGGAGAGCCGTCAACTCTCACGCAACATGCTGATTTACTGGCCGATTATCTCAGCCATTATTGCCCTTATCCCAGATTATGTGGGAGTGGGGTTAAAGGTGAAAGTGCCGCCCCCGGAAAAGCGGAAAAATCAATTTCTTCTAGTTACCTCCCAGATCCTGCTCAGTTGCTGGTTCCAGTTTCACTTCCTGATTCAGGACTATACAGCGCAATATCCTAGTTTGTTGGTTGATGACTTCCGCAAGAGTGCTTTCGTGGTGAAATGGGAAGCCCCCCTGTCCGCTGCAACCCCTAGAGGGGCTGCAATTTTAGATGGCATGGGAATCCAGTTAAGAGACTCATTGGATTCCAAACGCTGGTCAGATGTTGAGCGGTTACTCTTACCCAAAGAGTTAAACAAGCTGATTAGCACCAATGAAAAGCAAGTTAAAAAACGACTTCCACCCACCTTGGAAGATGATTTGTGGCAGGTATCTGTAGCAGGAGGAAAGGCTTCAGCTAGGGGTTCTGGGGGGTATAACCTACCCTTACAGGCGATTTGGCAAGGACCTAGAGCCAAGACGGAAACCTATTCTGTGACAAAGACTTGCCAAATTCTCCCAGTTGACCGACTAGCCAACGCGGCAACTAAACCCCTCAACACCCCGCAAGACACTCCAAGCACATCCTTTAGTCGTTTCGAGTGTCAAGAGGTTAAAGGTTGGGGCTTAGATCGACTAAAAAAACGACTGGATAGCTTTACCCGAACATAAGCGATTGAACCTAGAAGACATGTTGAGAAAGGTAGGTAGCGAGTGAGATTTGGACGAATTTGGGCGATTGCCTCCAATGGGTTTCGGGAAGTCATTCGCGATCGCATCTTTTATCTAATTGGTTTGTTTACTTTGCTGTTGCTTCTGGCATTGCGGCTTTTGCCGGAAGTAGCAGCAACGACCCAAGACAAAATTTTTCTAGATTTAGGTCTGGGAGCGATAGAGTTATTGGGCGTTATCGTTGCGGTATTTGTCGGTACCGGTTTAATTAACAAGGAAATTGAAAAACGCACGGTCTTAGTCTTAATTCCCAAACCCGTGACCCGTGCCGAATTCATTATTGGTAAGCACTTGGGGCTATCCGGTGTTCTAGCCATCTTGACGGTAGCGACGACTCTAATCTATCTCATTCTGCTGAGTTTCAGTAAAATCGAATACCCTTTAGTCAGTATTCTGGTTTCAACGCTTTATCTATTTTTAAAGCTATCTTTACTCACAGCGGTAGCGCTGGTGTTTGGCGTGTTTACCAGCTCACTGTTAGCCACGCTGCTCACCTTCGGGGTTTATTTGATGGGAAACTTGAGCCGCGATATCGTAACAGTTGGGAACTTAAGCCGCAACTCTAGCCTTGAGAGTCTGACTCAAAATCTTTACCTTTTCTTACCCGATTTATCTCGTCTCAATTTAAAGAATGAGGCTATTTACGGGATACTCCCATCGCCGCCAACATTATTAGGGAATGGGGCGTATGGTCTGTTCTACACGGTACTACTTTTAGCGATCGCTATCCTCATTTTCTCTCGACGCGAGTTTTGATAGCCAAAGTTAGGCAACTCCCCAATTATCTTTGCCGAGATAGAATGAAATAAGCCACCTTCATTCTATCTAAAATTTTTCTTAAAAAGAAGCGGAACAAAACAAATTATCATTCCAGCTCTTAGACCCTAACTCCTAGATAAACCCCCAAAACCCCA
Source organism: Allocoleopsis sp. (assembly GCF_036703385.1). Classification (NCBI taxonomy): domain Bacteria; kingdom Bacillati; phylum Cyanobacteriota; class Cyanophyceae; order Coleofasciculales; family Coleofasciculaceae; genus Allocoleopsis; species Allocoleopsis sp. The sequence continues at coordinate 9,337 of NZ_DATNPA010000072.1, forward strand.
GCGTACCTCTGCGTAAACCTCAGCGTACTTTGCGTTAAAAACAGCAAATAAGTAACTTACTAATAAAGAATGTTAGAGCAAAAACTAGAGCTACTAAAAGCCATATTTTCGGAAATGGATCGGGCATTGATTGCCTATTCCGGAGGCGTTGATAGTACCTTAGTCGCCAAGATGGCCTACGATATCTTAGGCGATCGCGCTTTGGCTGTTACCGCTCAGTCTCCTTCCCTGTTGCCAGAAGAACTAGAAGACGCCCGCATCCAAGCGGCTGCGATCGGCATCCCTCATGAGGTGATTGAAACTCATGAGATGAACAATCCCCATTACACCTCGAACCCTGTTAACCGCTGCTATTTTTGTAAAAGCGAACTTCACGACACCCTCAAACCCCTAGCACTTGAGCGAGGCTATGCCTATGTGGTAGATGGTGTCAATGCCGATGATTTGAGAGACTATCGACCAGGCATTCAGGCGGCAAAGGAAAGAGGAGTGCGATCGCCTTTAGCTGAAGTAGGCGTCACCAAAGCCGAAGTGCGCCAACTCTCAAAGCAACTAGGGCTTCCTTGGTGGGATAAACCCGCCCAACCCTGCCTGAGCTCCCGCTTCCCCTATGGCGAAGAAATTACCGTCACCAAGCTGCAACGGGTAGGACGTGGCGAGATTTATCTGCGTCGGTTAGGCTTTTCCAATTTGCGCGTTCGTTCCGAAGGCGATACCGCCCGGATTGAGTTACCGTCTGAGAAAATCAAGGACTTTGTCTTAACGACAGATTTACCCACTCTGGTAGCCGCTTTTCAGGAATTCGGCTTTGTCTACGTCACCCTAGATTTGGAAGGATATCGCAGTGGCAAGCTAAATCAGGTTTTGAATCCGCAAGCCTTGAGCCTTAAAGCTTAAAGCACTGAGTGAAGATAACTAAGGGTGCGGCATTGTCGTGCCCTTATTTTTTTGCTGATCGAGAAGGATTTCTCCTCTCTTGAAACCGAAAAACTCCCCCTAAGGTAGGTTGACTGAGCAAGAATACCTGGGAAAATCTTGACAATTTGTCGTTGAACGTCAAGTTTGATCACTTGTCCGTTTGCGGCTTACCAGTGCCAAAGGCTTAAGAATCAGGAGTGAACAAACCATGCGATTAGCGCTTCGAGCACTAATTACCAGTGCAGCACTGTGGGCAGTATTGCCCGCTCAAGCCCAGCCCTCTGGGAACCAAATTACTGCAATGGTCGATGCTCTGCGGATGGCTGCACCAAAGACTGACACCGCACGCGATGGACTTTACAGCGCCTGGAAAGTCAAACCGGGCATCATAGCCAGCTGGTCTAAACAATGTGTTGGACGCGAACTAACAGCCACGCAATTTGGAGACAGTCCAGAGACGGCACGAGAGGTCGTCTCCTGCATCATGCGACGCGAACTCAACAAGCAGTTCAGTGCCACTAATAACAATGAGACAGCTTCTGTGCGCCAGGTTGCCTGTTGGTGGCTGACTGGTAAGTACACAGGTTGCAACAGCGGTTCCCAAGCTGCCTATGTCGAAAGAGTTGTCGGCTTCTACCAGAAGCAAGGCCTCAATCAATCCACGCCGACTCCAACACCATCTCCATCCCCGACTCCAACACCATCTCCATCCCCGGCTCCAACACCATCTCCATCGCCGACTCCAACACCATCCCCATCTCCGACTCCAACACCATCCCCATCGCCGACTCCAACACCATCCCCATCTTCCTCAAGATAGTCGGCAGCAGAGGGAAAATAGCTTACTAAAAGCAAATTAATGGGTAGGGGCACGATCATGTCGTGCCTTTGCTTTTAATTTTTGTATTTATTTCGGAAATCATTGCTTTGAACTTGGAGAAGTCAATATTCTCAAAAGCTCCTGTCAGAGTGAATAAGGATAAGCATAAATACATAGTTAAAAGCCCCAACAGATATACAAAAGGAAGAGGTCATCGATGGGCGAAGATGTGAATCAAGGAAAGCCAAAAATTGCGGTTATTGCTGTTCACGGTGTTGCGGATCAATCAGCGCATGATTCCGCACGAGCGATCGCAAATCTTCTCTTAAATCACAACCGAAGTGAGAATCAAGTTCAATATACTCCCTTCGACGAAAGCACCCTGAGGATAGGGGTTCGTCCAGTGATGCTGGCACAAGAGCAGCCTGAGCTTGAACCATCCCCTAAACACAATCCACTTCCAGCAGAACATACCCACAACAATTCCCACAAGCTTGGTTCTGAGCCAAATCATAAAGAGAGTTCTCCCCAAATAGAAGACACTCTGGAGCAGAATGCTCATGACTTCATGCGCAAGCAACTGCACCAATACAAGGGTGATGGAGTGCGATCGACTTACGAGACTGTACGACTAGAGAGTTCACGGCTCGGACAAGGCAATGAGCCTCGACCGGATGTACATATCTACGAAATGTATTGGGCCGATCTTTCTCGACTCGGTACTGGCTTTGTCCGTCTTCTGGGAGAATTCTATCAACTCTTATTTCACTTGAGCAGTCTCGGCGTTCATGCTGTAGAGTCGGCTCGAATTGAGTATCAAAATCCTTCCTGGAACTGGTACTGCAAGTTGCAAGCAGGAGCAGGGGCAATGCTGTCTGTGTTTATTCCTATTGCAAACCTGTACCTGCTGCTTACAGCACCTATCACACTTCCAGGTAATATTCCTGCTCCATACCTACCCATCATTGCTTGGTGTTCTGTAGCGATTATTAGCGCAGCCTTAACTGCTTATTGTCTATTTTGGCCTAAGCCAAAGACACCGTTTTGGTTGTGGGCAATACCACCTGTTTTGTTAGCTCTAGGCGTCATAGGACTCGGTTACTCTCTTCTGAAAGGAAGTTTTAACCCGTGGATGCCGTTAGGTTATTACCGATTTCTGGCGTTTGAATGGTGTGCTTTATCAGCAGGGATTATATGGCTTCTGATGAGCCAGTACGCACGCCGTAGCCCCAGTGCAGATAAAGTGGCGCTCTTTATCGGTATATTTCTGGCAGGAATGATCACAAAACTTCTGCTATCGGCTCAAGATTCCCATCAAGGAATTACCGATGCAGCGTTCAAAATGGTTGAAGTTGTCTACATAGGTTTGGTCTCTTGCTGGGCTATGTTTTTCGTCTTACAAATTGCAGCAGCGCTATTAGGCTGCATTGCGGTATGGCAGAGCACAGCGAAGCAGCCTAACCTTAAAAATCCAGCGGATAAACAGAATGAGGGATGCCGGGAACGTGCAAAACGTGCGGCTTGGACGGCACGTCTTACACTTGCAGTTCCCTCGGCTTTGTTTATCGTTGTGACTTTAACCCTCGTGGGTGCTCTTGATCGCGTAGGTTCTCGCTTATTGCCCAAAGAGAACTTCTACACTCCCCGGTTCCTGTTCGCTGATCAGAGTCAAGTTCTCTTTTCTGGGCCTGATTTTATTCATCAGCTAATTATTGCCGCTGCCTCACCAGCCTTTGTCGTGGTACTTGGCGGCATCTTACTAACAGTTGTCATAGCAGTTTGGTCGCTTTTTCCCGTGGCTTGGGCAGAAGTCCGTTCTCCCAAATCCGAGGATACAGTATCTGAGCAGTTTGGAGAGTGGCTGACGAATGGGTTCAATTTAATGCATGGGTGGGGCAACTGCTTCGTTGTCTGCATGGCAATTGTATTTCCACTCGGATATCTGTACTACCTCCTTAACCCCCAGATAGCGTCTTACTCTTGGGTAACTGAAGAAATTTTAGGGATATTTGCGACTTTCTTAGTTGCTTCCACAACGAGCTTACTTGCTCTTCGAGGTCGGTTGGATAAGCTAATGCTGGGGTTCCGGAGTGTACTTGATATTATCCTCGATGTTGATAATTACATGCGTGTACACCCGCTAGATGACAACCCAAGTGCCCGCATCTATTCTCGTTATGTTTCTCTGCTACGCTACCTGTGTAACTGGAAAGATCCACAAGATAGTCAAGGATATGACGCCTTAGTAATTGTGGCTCATAGCCAGGGAACTGTAATCACCGCCGACCTCTTGCGCTTTCTCAAACGTGAAGCTGATCCAGCACTGGATCGGTTAGTGAAAGGCGAACTCCCCATCTACTTCTTCACGATGGGTTGCCCACTACGTCAGCTTTACGGTGTAAGTTTCCCTCATCTTTACAACTGGGCGCGTCACTATGACACCAGCGACTGGAAACCCGGTAACCCCCAATATATCCGTAGCCAGCAAAAGCCAGAGCCGACAAAGCTGCTAGGAGTAACTCGTTGGATAAACACCTTCCGCAGCGGAGACTACATTGGACGATACTTATGGCGTTCTGATTGCTGCCAATACCAGTGGTTTAGACCTGCTGCTCCGGATAATCAAGATAATCAAGATATGACATGGAGTAGCGATCGCGATCGTCCTGTCCATGTCTCGGAAGATAAGGAGCATACACGACGGGAGTTTTGTTTGGGTGCTGGTGCCCATACCCATTATTGGGATGGTACATCCGATGAGGTGGCAGCGGAGATCGACATCTTAATTCGCGAAGCTTGTTCTGAACGCGCAACGAGCCAACCTATACTGCCATCATTGCATTAAACTTCTTGTAACTCTGTTATGGGTCGTGGTTGATCTCTGTCATCAGATTGCAACCAGTCATAATGAGTTGAGTCTGTTTTAAGGGGCGGTTATGCCAGACCCAGAGACTCAAACTGGACTCAGCGACCCGTCATTTGCTCTAACTTTTCGGGAGATCAAGCGCCTTGCACTGTAATCAAAGACTTGTGTGTACACCGTAGGCTATGGTTCGGGGCTGATCTCTGCCATTCGATCGCAACCT
>NZ_DATNPA010000073.1:0-4260 GCF_036703385.1 Allocoleopsis sp.
TGCCTGTAAACAGTTCCGGAATAAACCGACGCAACCCAATCAGATAATAGCCCCCATCGATCGCTGGCCCCAGAACCAAGTCATGCTGACACAGTGCCTGAAACGCCTCTGCTATCAGCTGAGCATTCAAGCCAGGGCAATCCGTGCCGATGAGAACCACAGCATTTATTCCAGCCACAAAAGATGCCTGAAACGCTGATGCCATTCGACAGCCAATATCACCCTCACTCTGTCGTCGGTAGACTCGGTTTGAACCCAACCACTCTTGCATCAACAGTTCCGTTCCACCCGCAAAATGGACTTCTACCGAAAGGGGATAGAAGGATTGGAGTTTATCAACTTCAGCTAGCTTTTGTTCTGTCATCTGACGCTGAAGTCTTGCCGCACCTTTCGCCCCTAACACTGGGATTAGTCGTGTCTTCGTTTTTCCGGCTTCTGGATAGCGGGTAAAAATAATCAGGCATTCTCTTGCTGCCTTGGTCATTTATCTTGAACGAACTGCTTTAGATTGTGCTTCCACAATGCTGCTTGTTGAACATTGGGATAAGTGCCAATCAGTGACTCTAGCTCTTGACGAGCTTTTGTTCCTAGCTCTCCCTTCGTGCGATTTCCCAGCAGGCAGATGAGCCGTTGCAGGGATTCAGTGGTGCCAGGAAGTTGTAGCGGTAGAGAAGCGCCTGGGATAGCTTTAGGGTCGTCTAGTAGGGATTTAGGAGTTTTTTTCTTTGGCATACCTGGAAATTAAATTTCAGGACTTTAGAATTATTTTAATAATTAATGATAGAGCAATAGTCTCTCTCCCAGGCTCTCCAATGAATTAATCGGCAAGCTGATGCGCTAGGTATTCCAGCCCACGCAGTCCATACTCTGTACCCTTGAGATAGTATAGCGATAGGCTCAGGATAGATAGGAGACTGTCAGCGATGTCACTGATGAGTGTTAAAGATTTGGAGCAACTGCAATCAGCACTCTCCCTAGCCAATTTAGATTACCAATTAGAGCTCGAAGATGGGAAGATTATCGTCATGGGGCCGTCAGATATAGAATCGAGCGAAATTGGCGTTCGTTTTAGTGCGTTTTTATTCGCTTGGGTTAACCCTCGTCGTCTAGGGCGCGTCTTTGAATCGAGTGGCGGTTTTATTCTTCCTGATACCAATCTACGGGCACCAGACGTTTCGTTTGTCCGCGCCGAACGCCTCAAGCGAAAACTTCGCTACTTTGCCCAAATGGTTCCCGATTTAACAGTTGAAATTAAATCACAAAGCGATAGTATCAAACCACTGGAAGAAAAAATTAAGTTGTTCCTAAAATTAGGGACAGAAGTAGGGATACTGATTGACCCTGATAAACTCACATTAACGGTTTATCGCCCCACTGGTGAACAAACTATACTTACAGATGGCGACATTCTGACCATTCCAGAACTCTTTTCGGGTTGGGAACTCCCAATCTCTGAGCTATGGCCTCCTGAATTTGAGTAATTCTTGCCTTCACCCAAGTTTCACAACTCAATTAGATTCCCTATAGTCTATTAACTTACGAGGTGGGATAACGAGACCCACCACAATTTCTCTCAGCTTCATGCTGGTAGTTAGCATAAATTTTGTCATCTAAGTCTATATCTGACATCATAGGGGCAACCACAGGGGATTGCCCCTTTTTTGTTCTTGGAATAGGAAAAGGCGATCGCTTCTTTACACGCTCATTTCCAACATACGCTGTATCGGTCGTAGAGCCGCTACTTGTATATGTTCAGGTAGCGTGATTTCTGGCTGGCGATTCTTCATCGCAAGATACAGTTTTTCCAGGGTATTGAGCCGCATAAACGGACACTCATTACAAGCGCAGTTGTTCATCGGCGGAGCTGGGATGAAGTGTTTGCCAGGTGCTTGCTTTTGCATTTGATGAATAATTCCTGGTTCCGTCGCCACAATAAACGATTGACTGGAACTGGCTTGAGAATACTTCAACAATGCAGTAGTTGAGCCAATATAGCTGGCGTGACGCAGTACCGAGGGTTCACATTCGGGGTGGGCAATGACTTCAGCGTCTGGATGTTCAATTTTCAGTTGGACAATCTTCCGTTCTGAGAAGGTTTCATGAACAATGCAGCTACCCTGCCACAGTACCAAATCGCGTCCTGTTTGTTCCGCCACGTAGCGCCCTAAATTGCGATCGGGGGCAAAAATAATCGGTTGGTTTTTGGGAATTTGGTTAACAATCTTAACAGCGTTAGAACTGGTGCAGATGATGTCGCTCATCGCCTTGATTTCAGCGGAGCAGTTGATATAAGAAACAACCAGATGATTGGGGTGAGCCGCCTTAAATGCAGCAAAGGCATCGGGAGGGCAGCTATCAGCGAGTGAGCAGCCCGCATCTAAGTCGGGTAACAGCACAAGTTTGTCAGGGTTGAGGATTTTGGCAGTTTCTGCCATGAAGTGGACACCGACAAAGACGATGACATCGGCATCGGTGCTGGCAGCTTTACGAGAAAGTTCTAGGGAATCTCCAATGTAGTCTGCGATATCTTGAAGGTCGGGGTTTTGGTAATAGTGAGCTAAAAGGACGGCATTGAATTCCTTTTTGAGGGCACCAATCGCTTCAAATAGGTCGTCAGGTAAGGCAGCAGTCTGAGTAGAGTCTCGTTGGGCAAGTGCAGTGGTAAACACAGTTTGGAGTTGCCTTGGTTCAGAAGTGGTTACTTGGGGTAATTATAGTAGTTTTTACCAAAAATGGCTGGGTTCGGTGACAGACTTGAAGCGTGACATCAATAAGTTCTTTAGTCAAAACGAGCCTGAGTTGCCTATCCTGGAAAAAGATAGGCAGATAAGGGGATATGACCAGTTATCACAATAATCCCGTCAAAATTGCTGTTGTCGGGGATATCCACGATCAATGGGAAAACGAGGATGCGATCGCTCTCCAAGAGTTAGGTGTTGATCTGGTTCTGTTTGTGGGAGATTTTGGCAATGAATCGGTTGAGGTGGTGCGGAAGATTGCCGCCCTCGACCTCGATAAAGCAGCGATTCTGGGAAATCACGATGCCTGGTATACGGCTTCGGACTGGGGGCGGAAGCGGTGCCCTTACGACCGAAAAAAGGAAGATTGGGTGCAGCAGCAATTAGATTTGCTGGGAGAGGCTCATGTTGGTTATGGGTACTTGGACTTTCCCCAGTTTCAGCTTTCTGTTGTGGGAAGTCGTCCGTTTAGTTGGGGTGGAGAAGTTTGGAAAAATAACGAGTTTTATCAGGAACGGTACGGCATCACCAGTTTCGCGGAGTCAGTTGAGCGCATCGTGGAAGCGGTGCAGAGTGCGGCTTATGAAACGATTGTTTTTTTGGGTCACAATGGCCCCACCGGGTTAGGCGACAAGGCAGAAGACCCCTGCGGTAGAGACTGGCAACCCTTGGGCGGCGATCATGGTGACCCAGATTTTGCAGAAGCGATCGCACAAACTCAGGCGCTAGGTAAAAACGTTCCCTTCGTTACCTTTGGTCACATGCACCACTCCCTACGCCATACCAAAGAACAACGACGAAGGGCAATTGTGGCGAGTCCAGAGGGAACTGTCTACTTAAATTCAGCAAGTGTGCCCCGGATTATCCAAACGGAAACGAACAGAGTTCGTAATTTTTCCCTGGTTTCCCTGGAAGCGGGTATTGTTTCCAAAATCTCCTTGGTTTGGGTGGGTCAAGACTATTCGGTAGTATCTGAACAGTTACTCTATCGGCGTCCGGAACCCGTTGAAATACAACCTGTTTATAGTTAGTTCGCCATAAGTGCCAAGGATTGATATTATAGATTAGCCCGGAGAGGTGGCAGAGTGGTCGAATGCGCTCGACTTGAAATCGAGTGACTCGAAAGAGTCCGTGGGTTCGAATCCCACCCTCTCCGTTATTTAGTGAAATGAGATTGTGAGCGATCGCGTCTGGTAGTGCCCTTTGCGCGATCGCATGGTTATCTCGGTTCGTGACAGTGCAAGTACGCTTGTCGTTGCGCGTGAGTCTCTGAAAGACGGCTGAAGGCTTCTTCTGTGTATCGCTCTGCTTCTCGCTCAATGGCTGACCAAATTAGTTTGAGTGTTTTCCAGTTGCGGCAGGCGTGAATTAAGGTGCAGCAAGCGGCTACCCATTGTTCTAGTTGGCGGTAGCTGATGAAGTAGCCGCCCATGCCTTGAATATGTACCCAAAGCACATGCTTCCATTTTTCCCAGCGCCAAACTCGGCTTGGGTCAGTTTTGAGATATTTGGCGAGTTGTTT
>NZ_DATNPA010000074.1:0-3353 GCF_036703385.1 Allocoleopsis sp.
ACATTCAATAGCATAGCCAGAATGGTTCTCTTGCCTTGTAATAAATTCAAGTTTAAATACCCAGTCCCAAAACTTATCTTCTGTCTGGAACGTCCGTAAGGACTCGCGCCAAAGATTCTCGTAATCATCGATGTGCTTTTGAGTTAATTCAACTATATATGCCTCAAAAGGTGAATTATCTTGGCTGCGAATTAATTGAACTTTTAGTCGCACAACCTTTTTAGATTTGAGTACAGAACAAGAGTGTGAGGGAAAAATTATCTTGTCATGAGAGCGATATAAGTGTTACATATTGTACAAAAGACATAGAACCATAGAGGCGAGCAGCACAGTCGCCAGAGACGAGATAGCGGCAGTCTCTCTTCAGACGGCTTGCCTCACTGGAAACCAATGCGCTGCCGAGAAACCGCGAACTAGAGGCGGCAAAGGCGCTCCGCTCGTGCCGTACTCAGATTTGCCAGTTGCTCCGGTGGTTGGGCCATTCCTACGGGAGATAGCATGGAATTTGTATTTGACGCGAGGTCGGCAAACTCGTCTTTTGTCGAAATGATTTGGCACACCCACAGCGATCGCGCTGGCACTTTTACTTCGGTAGCGGCCAGCAACTGGGAGATGGTAATCGCAACCTTCAACGGCAACACGACGATCGTCGCACGAGGTCCAGAGACCAAAGCATCGCAAGCCGATTTCCCCGCCGACGCTGAGTTCTTTGGCATCACCTTTAAACTTGGCACGTTCATGCCCCATCTCCCTGTAAGAACCCTTGTGGATAGACAGGATGCGACTCTTCCTCTTGCGTCGAGCAATTCCTTCTGGCTACATGGCTGTGCGTGGGAACTTCCGACCTTTGAAAACGCCAACGTGTTCATCAACAGGCTTATCCATCACGGGATACTCGTGCGCGATCCGGTGGTCGAGGCGGCGATACAGGGATACACTCCCGATATGTCGATACGTTCCCTACAGTACCGCTTCTTGCAGGCAACTGGATTAACCCACAAGACAATTGAGCAGATCGATCGCGCCCGCAGCGCTGTCTCGCTGCTATTGCAAGGTACACCCATTTTAGACACTGCCTTCGAGCTAGGCTATTTCGATCAGGCACATCTGACCAATTCGCTCAAGCGCTTTATCGGAAAAACGCCCGCGCAAATTGCTTTGGAAAAGCACGGTTGAATAGTTTGCGTTTTTTTCCAAGACTGTGTCCTTTTGCTGCACCATGATGGCGGTATAGACAGCGAACGGCAAAAGGAGAACATCATGCGTCAAGTCGTCGTCACTGAATTCCTGTCACTGGATGGCGTTATAGAAGAACCCGCCTGGAGTGCCCCCTATTGGAATGACGACATTGCGAAGTTTAAAGGCTTGGAGCAAGACACCAGCGATACCTTGCTGCTGGGACGAGTGACCTATCAAGGGTTTGCAGCAGCCTGGCCCCAGAACACGGATGAAGGGGCAGACTACATGAACAACGTGGGCAAGTACGTGGTGTCAACGACACTGGACAAGGTTGAGTGGAACAACTCAACACTAATCAAAGACAATATCGTAGAAGAACTCACCAAACTCAAGCAGCAGGACGGTCAGGACATTCTGGTCTACGGCAGCGCCACGCTTGTGCAAACGCTCATTGGGCACGATCTTGTGGATCGCTATCGACTTCTTGTTTATCCGGTGGTTGTGGGCAAAGGCAAGCGCCTGTTTAAAGAGGGTATCACCGCGACTTTGAAGCTTCTGGAATCACAGTCGTTCAGCTCAGGCGTTGTGGCGCTCGTCTATGAACCAGACCGCAAATAATCCCGCCATGTGGGGGTAAAAACCATAGTAAAAACCGCACCCTACTCATAAAGGCTGCGGTATGGAAAGTCGTTGGAAGATTGATGGATGTAAGGAGATAGCTAATGGGAGAAAGGCTTGGAGTGCTTCATTTCGGCAATATTGGCTTTTAAGAAATTAGACGGTGATGAGCGCTTTTCCTTGACCGTTTGTCGATTCGTTGCTGCCCGTTGTGATTAGGTCTTCTAGAGAGTTAAAGTCAGTAGAATGCGATTCTTCGTTTGTGGGTTGGGTCGCCTCGCTAGAGTCTTTATAGTCAGCTTCCGAGTGGGGGTGAGGTTTCTGGTATTGCTTGAATAGCGCTTCTAATTCCTCAAACAATTGCTGTTTGACAATCTCTAGGGAATCAGGATTGCTGCTAGCTGCCAGCTCTAGGACTTTAGTCACTCCTTTTTTGGATGTTTCTATAGCTTTGCTGAGTTCTTTATCTATCTTGACCATTACTTTTATTCCTTCATTGCAGGTGTCTAGCTGTTGTTGTAGTTGGAGCCGTTGAAGAGCTAAAGATTCGTATTCTTTGACTAAATACGAAACTTGGGGATTTGAATCATTATCTTGCTGATTTTTCCTTGCCATGAGAGTTGTTAGCTGTTAAGTAAAAAGGATGACTTGTCTAGATGACTGTGCTAATTCTTAGCGATACTCTGCTGCTAATTATGTTGAAAGTTTGGTGTGTTGTGATGTTTCTACCAAAACGTCATCTGTTTTTACAGTATGTATTAAAAGCAGCGAGCGCTTCACTCAATCTCAGGGAGTAACTCATGGGTTAGAGAAAGAAGTTAGCCCAGCCGAGCATCCTTTCAGTTATCGCTCAGGAGGTTGTGTCTGCCTTAGGTTAGGGGTAAATCTTCTACTAATTCTTTTTTCAATGGCAAAATCTTTACAAAAAATCGTTCTTTTTTTACCAGAAGTGCTTCTCTGTATAGAACTCGGAAGGAATAAAGTTACAAGGACACTTATGGCAGACGTACAGCGTCAGATGCTCCAGTTTCACGAGACAATCAAGCTCAAGCGCAGCGATCGCAAACATTAAGCAGGCTTTCGCTGGTCATGCAGCGCAGGCTTGGCTTCTTACGCCGTTGGTTAGAGACAGCGCCATCAATCCTAAATAACTGAACAGACGGAACAATTCAGAGCGGGCGGTGAGCGGCGGGTGGTGGGCAGTATTTCCCGCAGTGATTTGGACTAATACTTAAGGGTTTCCCTCCTTGTCGTTGACTAAAAACGTGTTGTCCGATTTGCTAAAAACTAGGCTTTCTCCAAATTCAACTACGAACACCTTGGTGAGTTCGTACTGTTCTGCTTTATCATCAAACAAGCAGTTAACGGTTTTTACTTCCTTTTTACCGCTGTTGCAGTAATGAAAGGTGGCTGTAATTTTTCGTCCTTTCATCGAGCTTGCCTCTGTGTTTTAGGCTTGAACTCCTACATTTGACATAGCATTCTTGCCGGGAGCATTCCAATTTTGCAACTTGCCCCAACAATTAACGACAGCATGAGGCTTTCAGAGAGTGAAA
>NZ_DATNPA010000075.1:0-3043 GCF_036703385.1 Allocoleopsis sp.
GCAAATAGACCTAGCTAAGGATTTACAACTATCTAGATCCACTGTCTGGGGCTTTCTTAATGGTAGAGCCGTTGATTATCTAAATTTTTATGAACTTTGCCAGAGATTAGGTCTAGATTTGCAAAAAATAGCTGATTTTGATTCTCAAGGTAGTAAGAACTCATTTCTCGCTTTGGATGTGGAGTCTTTTGAGGCTAGCGATGATATTTATCAAGAGCAGACAGAAGCCTCGAATTATGTGGAGCGGCCTCCCATCGAAGCTCGCTGCTATGAGACAATTTTTCAGCCTGGTTCCCTGCTCCGAATTAAAGCCCCCAAGCGCATGGGTAAAACTTTGCTGATAGACAGGATTCTTCAGCAGGCAGCGAAGGAAAACTATCGAACAGTACGCTTAAGCCTGCTGCTAGCAGATGAGGCAGTTTTGAAAAGCCTAGATGAATTCTTGCGCTGGTTTTGCGTAGTTATTTCTCGGCAGCTCAAACTTCCTCCTCAACTTGCTGATTATTGGGAAGAAGGTTTGGGTAGTAACTATAACTGTACCATGTACTTTGAGGAGTATTTACTAACTCAATTAGACTGTTCTTTTGTCTTAGCCTTAGATGATGTAGATCGAATTTTTCCCTATGGCCATATTGCTGGTGACTTTTTAGGTTTATTGCGAGCTTGGCATGAAGAAGCGAAGAGTCGCACTATCTGGAAAAAGCTTCGGTTAGTTGTAGCTCATTCGACAGAAGTTTATATCCCATTGAATATTAATCGTTCCCCATTTAATGTTGGGGTACCAATCGAGTTGCCAGAGTTGACACCTGAGCAAGTGCAGGATTTAGCAAGACGGCAGAGACTGGATTGGGATAGTTCCCAAGTTATGCAGCTAATGGATTTAGTGGGAGGGCATCCTTATTTAGTACACAGAGCAATCTATCACTTGACTTGTCAAGAAATTACTTTTGAACACCTGTTGACAACAGCCTATACAGAAGCTGGAATTTATAGCGACCATCTGCGGGGACATTTGTGGAATTTACAACAGCATCCAGAACTCGCTATGACGATGAAAAAGGTGGTTAAGGCAACGACACCAGTGCAATTAGATCCCATGCAAACATTTAAGTTACAAAGTTTGGGGTTAGTTCAGGTACATGGTAATGATGTCGAGCCTCGCTTCAATTTGTATGCTCGATATTTTTGCGATCACTTGTAGATCCCCCCAATCCCCCTTAAGAAAGGGGTCTAATAAATACCTGAAATTGTCATAATGAGCAATTTATCTTTCAGAGACATCTATGAACACAACACAAAATGCGATTTATCACTATCAAGTTGGTGGAAGTTTAGCGGCTGATGCTCCTACTTATGTCGTGCGTCAGGCAGACCAAGACCTTTATGAAGGGTTGAAGGCTGGGGAGTTTTGCTATGTCCTCAACTCGCGCCAGATGGGGAAGTCTAGCTTGCGAGTCCGAACCATGCAAAGGCTGGAAGCTGAAGGGATAAGCTGTGCTGCGATCGACTTGACTACTATCGGTAGCCAAAATGTAACTCCGGCAGGTTGGTACATGGGCGTGTTCTACGATTTAGTGAGGAAGTTTGAGTTATCGGGAAAGATTAACCGCAGGACTTGGTGGAAAGAGCGGGAATTGTTGTCACCCGTACAGAGTTTAAGCGAGTTTTTTGAGGATGTGCTGCTGGCAGAGATTCGTCAAAATATTGTCATTTTTATTGATGAAGTTGACAGTGTACTTAGCTTAAATTTCTCGACTGACGATTTTTTTGCTTTGATTCGGGCTTGCTACAATCAACGTGTCGATAATCCAGATTACAAACGTCTCACATTTTGTTTACTGGGAGTTGCTACACCTTCTGATTTTATTCAAGATAAAAATCGTACACCGTTTAATATTGGGCTAGCTGTTGAAGTATGTGGTTTTGAATTTAATGAAGCTCTGCCGTTAGCTGTGGGATTAACAGGTAAAGCCAGCGACTCGCAGGCAGTGTTAAAAGAGGTGTTAGACTGGACGGGGGGACAGCCATTTCTCAGCCAAAAGCTTTGCCAACTTGTTTCTACTTCTAAGTCTTCTATTCCAATTGGGGAGGAAGCCAAGAGGGTGGGACAGGTGGTGCGATCGCACATTATCGAAAACTGGGAATCTCAAGATAATCCAGAGCATCTGAGGACAATACGCGATCGTCTTCTGTGCAATGATCAAGATACTAGCCGGCTGCTGGGACTATATCAGAAAATTTTGCAACAGGTAGAAGTACCAGCTGCTCACAGTTCTGAACAAGTGAAATTGCAACTGTCAGGGTTGGTAGTTAAGCAAGATAGCAACTTAAGAGTTTATAACCCCATTTATCACGCAGTTTTTAATCGGAATTGGGTTGATCAGATATTAACAAATTTGCGCCCTTATGCTGAGGCAATTGCTGCTTGGATAGCTTCGGATTATCAAGATCAATCGTGGTTATTACAGGGGCAAGTATTGCGGGATGCTCAGGCATGGGCAGCAGATAAAAGCTTGAGTGTTGAGGATTATCAGTTCCTAGCAGCCAGCGAAAAAGAAGCGTTGCGGCAATCTGAAGCCCTGTTAACATGGCAAAAACAACAGAACCAAGAACTAGAACAAGCCTTACGAGAGCTGCGACGGACTCAGTCTCAATTGATTCAAACTGAAAAAATGTCCAGCTTAGGACAGTTAGTTGCTGGCGTCGCCCACGAAATTAACAATCCAGTCAACTTTATTTATGGCAATCTGACCTATGCCAATCAATACGCCAATGAGTTGTTAAACCTCTTAAAACTATACGCCAAACACTATCCGCAACCAGTACCAGAAATTCAAGAGGAAGCTGAGGCAATTGAGCTGGAATTTTTGATTGAAGATTTGCCAAAAATCCTGGAATCAATGAAGATGGGTGCTGAGCGCATACGCGAGATTGTTCACTCCCTGCGGAGCTTCTCACGGCTCGACGAAGCCGAAATGAAGATGGTAGACATTCATGAAGGCATTGACAATACGCTAATGATTTTGCAAAATCGCCTGAAAGG
>NZ_DATNPA010000076.1:0-18344 GCF_036703385.1 Allocoleopsis sp.
GTTCTGCTTGTTCTACGGAGATGAGTCCAATTTTCCCAATCACCTCACTGGGATTGGAGGGATTAACGGAATCCACGATATCCGCTGTGGTTTGATACTCCCCGTTGATTAGCGGTAAATAAGTTTTGCCCAACTGCGCACGTACAATGCGAAAAGCTTCTTGTGCTTTCTTCCTAGCTTGCGCCTCGGCATAGTCGGTATCTGCCGCATTGGGAAACCCTTCGGTTCGTTCCACCTGAGTCAGGGCAGGTTGAGGGGAATCAACCACCGGGGGCGCTAAGAGTTCCTCAATCGGTCGTTCTTCCAAGTTTTGCCGCAAGAAGGAACTATTAGCTGTATTTTCCAATAATCGCCGAATCAGGTAAGCCATCCCTGGCAGTAGGTCACCATAGGGAGCATACACCCGCACCCGGTGTCCCCGCTTGACTAACGCTTTTGCCAGTTGGTCGCCCATACCGTAGAGGACTTGCATCTCGAAGTGGCGGCGGGGGATGTTGAGTGTTTCGGCGATGGCAATGGCTCGTGCTTGCGATCGCACATTATGACTACCAATGGCAGAATAGACGTACTCGTGATTTTCTAGGAGGAGTTGAGTTATTTTTTCATAATTGGCATCGGTTGCCGCTTTATCGTTATACACCGGCTGAGGCCAATCTTTTTGAGCCGCCTTAATCGTTTCCTGATCCCAATACGCCCCCTTGACTAAGCGCACGGTGATGGGATATCCCCGCTGTTTTGCCCACTCAATCAGGGCTTTGGCATCGTTCTCACTCTCCCGGAGATACGCTTGCACCGTCATGCCGATATCGGTGCGGGTACGGAATTCCTCTTCCATCAACAAGTCTTTGAGGATGGAGAACGTCATCTCTTTGTAGACATACTGCTCCATATCAAAGTGAACCGCCGCACCGAGTTCCTTGGCACGGCGAAGTAGGGTGCGGATGCGATCGCGCACTCGTTCTCGGCTACCCTGAGGATCGAGAGGGTCAAACTGCGAGTAAAAGGCTGTTAACTTCACAGAAACCTGAACTCGCGGCAACGCTTCGCCATCGGCAAAATCAATCTCTTGCACCGGTGACCATTTCTGCGCTTCCTGGGTGAGTTGCTCCATCAAATCGAGATAACTTTGCAGGTAAGATTGCGCCTCGGTTTCCGTAATTACCGCCTCTCCCAGTAGGTCGAGGGTAAACGCCATCTTATCTTTGCGCAAGCGTTCGATCGTTTTGAGGGTTTGTTTAATATTTTCCCCAGCAATATATTTATGGGCTAACGTTTCAACGGCAGTCGATACCGTTGTCGCGGTTACTTGCCCCGGCAGCGAATCGGCTTGGGCAAAGTTGAGCATATTTTTCAGCGTAGATGGCAGTTCAACGGACTCATCACTTAGGTATTCTTGTAAGTGACGAGCAATTTCTGGTTTGCTCCGCAAGGCGGGTAGAGTATCGATGAAGCGAAATAGCTGCACTCGCAAACCAGGGTTACTCATTGCCCAGTCAAGCAACTTATCATCCCAGCGCATTTGGTCGCGCACCTGGGCAAAGAAGGAGCGTTTTTCCCGTGTGGCTTCCAAAAGTTGTTTGGCAATTTCTTGGGTTTTGGCTTCGTAGGTGCGATCGCCTTTGGCGCTGCCCTCTGGGCAATCGGAGGATACTTGTACGACCACAGTTAATATGACTCCCTGGATAAAACTGATGTGAAAATTGGGGTCTCTTGTTGCTCTATACCACTGATGCCAACAACGGAATACCCCATCTTTGGTGAATTGACCCAAACTTCCATTATACTTTTTTCCGAGAAGTGCGGTTACTTAAAGCTTCTAGGAGACGAGGCGATCGTACAGAGAAAGAAATATATATTTATTTGCAAAAATGGAATATATATTTGCAAAAATGGGATGACTTGAGGTCAATCCGGAAAAATGCCTTCCGGTTCAGGATGAAAGATGTATTCATAATCAAATACTAAAAAATTGGGATCGCGAATAATGGAAAAGCCCAAATCTATCACTATATTAGTTGTAAAGGTTGCCATGACCAAGGCAATTAATTTCCTAGGATTTAATAGCGGCTTTTTGACAAAAAAATCACGCTTAGAAAAAAAGTCTTTTTTACTTTCCGGTACAATAAGACCATTGATTTTATGAGCTAATTGAATGGGTTTAATGTAGAGCTTAATAAACTCTTCCTGGTTCTTCTGGATTTGATATAATCTTTCGTGTTGTAGCCAACTCATTTGAAACATCAGTTTAAGCAGTTCAAACCCTAAAATATAATTCAAAATATTGTTTTGCTCCTCTGTACTAATTACCAATCTAAAGACCACCTTAAAATAAAGTTCAGGCTGGTTCCGTAAATCTTGAGCGGAATGAATATAAAATTGTTTAATATAGCCCCGCAGAACCAATTCATTGAGGTCGGTCTTAACCGCAAATTTTTCTAAATATTTCTGGACTCTATATTGGGTATCCGTATCTTGAAGCTTCCTGGAAACTAAGCCATCTGCCGTGTAATTATCTAAAAACTCAGCTTGTACCTCTGGAGGAGAGACACAGATGAGATGACACAATAACAAAAGATGACGGCGTTGCTCCCAAGGTAAGCTTTCAGCCCATTGTTTTGTCTCTAGAGGGAGTTCTTCAAAAAGGATTTCGGAGCTACTGTGTTCAAAGATCGACTCTCCTCCATATTTTTGTTCAGTCATAACTTGAAGGAGCTATCAGAAGGTCAACAAAAATAAGCCGAAAAAAGTTTTAAACAACGTACCATCCGTAAGGGTAGCCTAGGACTAAACATTTTACGTTGGTTTGGCTCTATCTCTTTCTCAGCCTTATGCAAAAGTCTCGAAACCTTGACGGCTGGTTCCTTATTTTTAGTTCCGAACTGGTCAAGCTCAAAATCCGCTGAGGACACAAAAACATTAAGGGCACGATACTATCGTGCCCCTAAAAACGACTATTAGAATTCAGGCTATGTGGAAGGGACAGGGTACTACAAAGATACGGGTTCCTGACCCGAAACCACGGGAGCGCTAGAATTTAGCTTCAACTCTGGGTGATCTTCTTCGACCTGATGCAAATTCCACTCATTCTTAAACAACAGCACCGGACGCCCCCAGTTGTCTTTGACCGTCACCGTGTTGAACAAGCGCCCTACCTTATTCAGCGCTTCCCAACCCCCAGCTACCCAACGGGCAACACTGTAAGGTAAGGGTTCCAATCGAGTCTCAACGCCGTACTCGTTCTGCATCCGGAACTGTACCACCTCAAATTGCAGTTGACCTACGGCGGCTAAAATCGGGTCGCGCCGTGACTCATCCACCGAGTACATAATTTGCACCGCCCCTTCTTCGCGCAACTCCGTAACACCTTTGTGGAATTGCTTGAACTTGGAGGGGTTGGGATTTCTCAGATAAGCAAACAGTTCGGGGGAGAAGCAGGGAATCCCTTCATACTCCAACTTCTTACCGTTGTAGATAGTATCCCCGATCGCAAACACTCCTGGATTATTCAGACCAATCACATCCCCCGGATAGGCCGCCTCAATTGATTCTCGGTCTTGGGCAAATAGTTTTTGCGGTCTTGACAAACGTACTATTTTACCCGTCCGGGCATGATTCACCGTCATATCTTTCTCAAACTTGCCCGTGCAAACTCGCACAAACGCCACCCTATCCCGGTGCTTCGGGTCCATGTTGGCTTGTAACTTGAAGACAAAACCCGTGAACTCTGGGTATGTTGGGGCAAGTTGGCCTTCTGAGGAATTGCGGGCAATAGGTTTAAGAGCATAATCCAAGAAGGAATCCAAGAACAGCTGAACGCCAAAGTTGGTCATCGCACTGCCAAAGAATACGGGCGTCATCTGACCTTGATGAACCAAATCTAAGTCCAGTTCCGGCCCAATCCCTTCAATCAGTTCTAATTCTTCTTTGAGTTGATAGTAGAGGTCTTGCTCCACAAGCTCTTCAATTCGGGGATCGCCCAAATTCACGACTGTATCTTTGGCTTCCCGCGCCCCGTGAGCGCTGCGTTCAAATAGGTGAATCTGCTGAGTGCGTCGGTCAAAGACACCCTTGAAGCGATCGCCCATTCCAATAGGCCAGTTTACCGCATAAGTCTGCAACCCCAGTTCCTGCTCAATCTCATCCAGCAGTTCCAACGGTTCACGCCCTGGACGGTCGAGTTTATTCACAAAGGTGAAAATGGGCAGACTACGCATCCGACAGACTTCAAACAACTTCCGGGTTTGCGGTTCCAAACCCTTAGCGGCATCAATCAACATTACCGCATTGTCGGCGGCGGCAAGAGTGCGATAGGTGTCCTCACTAAAATCTTGGTGCCCTGGAGTATCCAGCAAATTAATCTGGCAATCCTGATATTCAAACTGCAACACCGTCGAGGTAATCGAGATACCCCGTTGTTGCTCCATTTCCATCCAGTCCGAAGTCGCCTTACGCTGCGCTCGGCGTGCCTTCACTGCACCGGCTTCGTGAATCGCACCTCCGTAAAGCAAAAGCTTTTCTGTTAACGTTGTCTTCCCCGCATCGGGGTGGGAAATAATTGCAAAGTTGCGCCGACGTTCAACAGCAGCTTGCAGTTCAGCCAGAATTTCAGTGGACATCCAAGAACGCACAAGTAAGGGACTCTCAAGAAACATTATAGAAGTCAGCAGCCAAGCCAGCCCTTAGAACTCCCGGAGGATTCCCTCCCCCATGCTGGACGGGATTTACCACTCCTCTCAACAAAGGAGCGTGATAAAGTCGTGGTGAGAAGTCAGTCAGTTTTGATGGAATTAAGGAATCGCTTTTATGGAATTTGATCCGGACAAACGCAAACTTTTATCAGCACTCTCTCATGGCTCCATCTTTTTTAGTTCGGTCGTTGTGTCAGTTGCGGTACCGATTGCAATATTATTTGTATCTGAAGACCCAGTTGTGAAGGACAACGCGAAAGAAGCAATTAATTTCCACCTGAATGTGTGGATTTATGAGGCGATTCTTGGAGTATTAGCATTCCTGACTTTGGGATTAGCGGCATTCTTCCTGGGTCCGATATTCTTTCTGTACCATTGGGTACCCCCAATTTTTGCCATCATCCAATCTTTGGGAAATCCCACTCAACCTTACCGTTATCCGTTTATCTTTCACTTCATTTGAGACGGACTAGCAGGGATACTCGGCACCAGCGATCGCACCGACAGAGTAATTCTATACAACGGCACAATCTAGTGAGCCAAGACAAGAGGCGAGAAGCATAAGCTTCCCGCCTCTCTACGCATAAAGTTAAAGATTTTAGGAAGATTGCTTGAATATATTGCCGAACTCAGCGGATTCAAATACCCTTATACAAGGTGTAATACAGGTCATACGTTTGTATGGCTTTTTTGAAGGGTATCGCAGGATGAAAAGAGTGGGCTGGCCACTTCAGTCTTCTCCGTTCGCTCATCCTATGGGTTGCATACACCAAGGCTATCTCTTTGCTTTATTCCAATCTCCTGCTCCCTAACAGTTATTCTCTAATAGAGAATTTATTAAAGGAGGTTTTCCTGTAAATAAATGATAAAAAATCCGTGAAAATACTTAATCGCTTGTCAATTGAATCAGAATAAAATAGTATCAAATAGGTAGGTAGATTTTGAATGGAAAGTTCTGTAGGATGAAATTAGAGGTAGGGTGACTCTATTCATCTTAATGCAGGGAATCTAAGGTTTAAATACATTAAAACTATCTATTTTTGCTTTCAATTCATTATTTTCGATTTCGCACAAGCTATTCTTTAATTCCTCATAGATAGTGAGAGAGATTTTAGGACAAGGTTGTGATTAGCTGACAAAAGTATTGATACCAAATTTGGTCTAATATACCTTTTTTACGTATCTAGCAAAACCTTACCTGATAGAGACGTTTTTACATCTTTTAGGGAAACCAAGGTATATAAAGGTTTGCAATTGCAATAAGTAGGCAAGATAGTAACTATCTAGACAGATTAACTATAAATCTTATTCGTTTAAAAAAACGAATAACTAGTCCCTGCTGACAGGAATAATACTGATTTAAAAAGCGTTTTTTAATCTAGAGAGTAGCAGAGTCCTTAGCAAAAACATTTGCCAAGAGCCATTTAGCAAGTTAAAAAAATGCAAGAAGCATCACAGTATCAAGCAGGACAATTACTTAATGTGCTTTGGGATTTACAATACGAGCGTATTAGTGGCGGTATTTATATCAAAACCACTGTAAATCCTGAGCAAAGACCAAAGTCTTATGTTCTAGTTTTGGAAAACGGACAGCTTATTTACGGTGGTTCAAGAATTCCAGAGACCAATGAAGAATTTGCCAGGATGATTGGGAGTAAGTGCAATCGTAGAATGACAGACATTGCTATCAAATATGCAACGCAAAAATTAAAAAATCCATCATCCTTTCGAGAACTTCTAGAACGAATTGTTCAGATACGAGTGTTCAACTGGGAGGAGATTGAAAGCACTGTCCACAATCAAGTTGTGCAAGTGCTAGAGCAATCATTGCCTTATCCCGGACAGTTACAGGTAGATTCCACTGTGCAGTTTGACCTTAGTCATGGCAAAGACGGTTACGCTCTGGACTGGTCTAGAGTAATGCGAGATGTCACGAAGCGCCAAATGGAATGGACTGTACTGGCTCCTATTGTCCCCTCAATGGAAGCTATTCCTCAGCTGCCACGACGCGGTTTGCAAGTGGTTACAGACATTAAGGCACAACAGCATCTACATCAGTGGGTGAATGGAGTGCGATCGCTCACTGATATTGCCGAGCAATTAAACCAAGACCCTCTAGAGCTGGCGCGGTCTTATAGGGCATGGGCTGTATCGGGTTGGGTCACCTTTGGGGGAGATGTACCTGCGACCCAAGTACCTTCCACAACTGAACAGCAACTTCCGATCGTGCTGAGTGTCGATGACTCTGTGATCGTGCAAACCACAATCAAGCGTGCTTTAGCCGATCGCTACGAGGTGTTGTTGGCAAGTAATGCAGTGGATGCCCTAAAGGTAATCAATACCACTCCGATCGCACTGCTATTGTTGGATGTCACAATGCCAGATGTTGATGGCTTGGAATTCTGCCGCACGGTACGTAGCATTCCAAAATTCAAAAATATGCCGATTATTATGCTCACGGCACGAGATAAATTCTCTGATAAACTTCGAGGCCAAATTGCCGGTGCAACTCATTATCTAATTAAGCCAGTTGAGTCTAATCAGTTACTCGAAGTTGTGAACAAATGTATTGAAAAAACCATTTTAGTTCCCAGTTTCTCTCCCACACTCCTCAACTCCTGAACCCTTCAAAAATACTGTTATGGAAAATAAAGAATATCTAACATTCCGCTTACATGATTTGCAATATGGGATTGAGGCCGTTTTAGTTCAGGAAGTTTTCCCGCTTCCGGAACTGACTCCCATCTCTGAAGCCACCACCGATATTATCGGAATTCTTAATGTGCGGGGGCAAATTGTGCCGATCATACACCTCGATCTACTCCTAAGTAATCCGGTCAAAAATTGCAATTTTAGCGATTATGTGGTTGTAATGCAGTGGGAGGATTCGCTAATTGGCATGGTAGTTCACCAGGTCGATGAAGTATTAGAACTGAATTCTGAAGTAATCACAACCAAACCTTCTTATGATTTTTTTAATAAAATTAATACCAAATTGATTGCTGGGATTGCTAGCCTAGATTCAGGCAACATTGTATTACTCAATACTAAAACATTAATTCGTGAACCGGATGCTGTACTCACCTTAATTTGGGACGCACAAACTCAGATTGATAGCATTGGAACATCTACAAACTCTCAGCAGCAGCTAGAGCAGCAACTATTACCGGGGGAAAAAGAACTTCTCTCTTTCCAAAGCCTTCCTAGCTTTTATGATTTGTACTGCCCTAATGCCACTCCTGACGAACGAAATAGTTTCCGGCAGCGAGCTGATAGTCTTAAGCCACAAACTGAAAGTGTAAAGACAAGCAATGAGCTAATGTCTTTGGCAGTAATTGGTTTCGGCAACGAAGTTTTTGGGGTAGATTTAGGGTTGGTGAGAGAGTTCACCGATATTGGAAATTTAACCCCAATTCCCTGCTGTCCAAGTCATATAGTCGGCAACATGAATTTACGGGGAGAAATTGTCACCTTAGTCGATATTCGCAAGGTTCTGAATCTCCCCACTGCCCCAGTCAGTATTGGTGATCAAGCCATAGTCGTTCAGGTTGATGATATTGTGGCTGGATTGCCAGTTGAGCGGGTATTAGAACTAGTCTCTGTGAATGCTACCGAGTTAACTCCGTTACCTCCACCCTTATCAGAGCTTGGAGAAAATTACCTCCAGGGCATCGTTTCCTCGGAGGAAAAAATTATGAAAGTTTTGGACTTACCTAAACTTTTTACAGAGGGAGAGTTAGTCGTAAACGACGACGCTTAATACAGACCAGGTTACCTCGCACTATCTAAATCAACAAAAGATGAGTTTAAAGGTTAAAAGTATGGAAATTTCAACTCCAATCAGCAGCCAAGTATATGTGCAGAAGCAAGGAAAAAAAACGCAGAACTTTGGAGTTCGCGCTAAGTTGTTTACCAGCTTTGGAGCTTTGATTTTCCTAATTGGAGGAGTCGGGCTTGTGGGTTGGCAAAACACTCAGAAACTCGCTCAAGATGCGGAAGACCTCTATGCAGATGCACTAAAAGGCTCAGTAGCTCTTGCTAGCGCCAATGCCAGTTTGTGGAACCTGCGTTGGCTCCTACCCCAATACATTCTTGAACCAGAACAGCGTAGGGATCTCCGGGTTCTAGAAGACGAATTACACAAGAAGGTTGCCGAATCCTTGGCAAATTACCACAAGACTCAACTCTCTCCTGAGGAGAAAGAATCCTTAGACAAGCTAGAAAAATCTTACAACCAGTATCGAGCAGCCAGGCCAGGATTCTTCGAGCTAATGGATGCAGGTAAAACCGAGGAGGCAGCCGAGTACCGGAAAAAATATACAACCGAAGTCGGTAAAGCAACAAATGCATTACTTAGCGCTCAGATAGAACTCCAGCAGAAAGAAGGTGAACAAAAATACAAGGAAGTTCAAAATACAATCAACATCTTAACGACTGTGCTAACGGTCACTCTCTTACTCTCCCTAACCATTGCAATCACCCTCGCCATTCTTCTGGGTCGTAACATTACTGAAATCGTATTAACGGCTGTTAAAAACATCACCTCAAGTTCCAGCCAAATTGCTACCACGGTTTCCGAGCAGGAACGCACAGTCTTGGATCAGACGGCGTCAGTGAATGAAACGACTAGCACAATTGAGGCACTGGGGACTTTTACCCTGCAATCTGCCGAACAAGCTGAAACCTCTGCGGAAGGTGCCAAGCAAGCCCTATCCCTTGCTGAAGGAGGAACTCAAACCGTCGGTCGAACCATTGAAGGTATTTCGGGTTTGAGAGACCAAGTTACTGCGATCGCTAACCAAATTATCCGCCTTTCCGAACAAACGGCGCAAATCTCCACCGTATCTGACCTGGTGGCAGATTTGGCGAACCAAACCAACATGCTGGCTCTCAACGCTGGGGTAGAAGCCGCCCGTGCAGGGGAACAGGGGAGAGGCTTTTCAGTCGTAGCGAGTGAAATTCGCAAACTAGCTGACCAAAGTAAGAAGTCAGCCAATCAGATTAACGCCCTCGTTAACGAAGTGCAAGCAGCGATTAATTCCACCGTTATGGTTACCGACGAAGGCACCAAGAAAGCAACGGTAGGTATCGAACTGGCGGAAGAAACAGGTGACGTGTTCGCCAGTATCGCCGATTCGATTAACCATGTGTTCCTCAACACCCAGCTAATTTCCCAGAGTGCCAAGCAGCAAGCGGTTTCCGTGCAGCAAGTTGTAGCTGCCATGAATGTCATCAACTTAGGAGCGAAAGAAACCGTAGCAGGGATTATCCAAGTCAAAGACGCCACCAATGACCTCAAAGAGGCGGCTCAAAATCTTGAGGCTGTTGTTTAAAGTCGCAGAAGTCAAGAAAGGAAAAGGAAAAAGGAAAAAGGAAAAAGCGCTATTTTTACTTCTCTTTTGTTGCCTTTTTACCTTCGCCTTTTTACTTACAAAAATGGTCATGATGATACAAGACGAAGAACTACGCAATCTTTATAAGGTAGCCAGTGCTGACCATATCGACAAAATTGAAGCCGGATTACTTCATCTGGAAAAAAATCCCCTAGATAAAGCCAAACTGGAGCAATTACTGCGAGAAACCCACTCTCTCAAAGGCGATTCCCGGATGTTGGGAGTCAAAGATGTGGAAACCCTTACCCACCAAATCGAAGACATTCTAGGGGGAGTGAAGCGGGGCGAGCGAGTTTTAACTCCTCCAATCTTTGAGTGTCTTTATCAGGGACTGGATGCGATTCGGAAAATTGCCACCGAAGCCGTCACCGGACAACCCGCAGGCGTAAGTGTCTTCCATGTGTTAGCTCAACTTATGGGGGCTGGCTCCATTGAGGCATCGCCGGAAAGTCAGGAAATGGTTGCTCCAGCCCAGGTTGCTAATTCTACCCAAGCGATTGTGGAGCCACCTGTCACTGACAATGATTCAGTTCCCAATGAACCTGCCTTGGCAGCTACAGAGGCTCTGGCACAGATTAGTGATTACCAACTTGACACCATCCGGGTTGAATCCCAAAAGCTAGATAAGTTATTGACTCAAGCTAGCGAACTGATTGTGACAAAAGGTCAGCTAGGAGACCGCGTTACTGAAATTGACGAAATCCTAGCCCTATGGGAAGAGTGGAACCGGGAAGCCTTTGTCAGCCGTCTCACCTTTGACGAGTTGGAGAGACGCTTGCAGACGCCGGAACTGCAACCCCTGCAAAATTTCTATAACTTGCTTGAAACCCGCTTGGAGCAGCTAGGCGTTTTGCTCAATCGACTGCGAAGTACGACTGATGAAAATAGCGCCAAACTGGAAACTGTAGTCAATGAACTTGAGTCGGGAATTCACTCTCTGCGACTGCTGCCATTTTCGACGATTTTTAATCTGTTTCCCCGCACCGTGCGGGATTTAGCCAAGCAGCAAGGCAAAGAAGTCAACCTGCTGGTTGAAGGTGGAGACACCAGCGTGGACAAGCGGATTCTCGAAGAAATGAAAGATCCGCTGTTGCACCTACTGCGTAATGCGATCGATCATGGCATCGAAACACCACAAGAGCGGCTAAGTTTAGGTAAGCCTGCCGTCGCAACGATTCGCCTGCGCGGTTATCAGGTTGGCAGCACGGTTAGCATCGAAGTCATTGATGATGGGCGCGGTTTGGATGTCGAAGCGATTAAACAGGCAGCGATGAGTCGTGGTGTGCGATCGCGTCAAGAACTGGCTCAAATGTCAACGGCGGAAATTCAGACCTTAATCTTTGCCCCTGGCTTCTCTACCCGAACCGCTGTAACGGAGATTTCTGGTCGCGGAGTGGGCTTAGATGTTGTGCGTGCCAATGTCGATCGCCTCAAGGGCAACATCCAAGTGGAATTCACGCCCCGCAAGGGATGTTTATTCCGCATCACAGTGAATAGCAGCCTTTCAACGACGGATGCCTTGATTGTGCGAGTGAGTCAGCATCCCTACGCCATCCCTGTGGGATTTGTCGAAGCGATGCAGCTGGTGTCTCCCCAGGAAATCTTTGCGAGGGAAGGCAGCCAGACGCTCCCATTCCAAGGAGAGTCGGTCACTGTTACCTGGCTAGCTGACTTATTAGGCTTACCCGTCAAAACGCCGACATCGACCAAAGCCCTACGTGCGGCCTCAAAAACTATCCCCTGCATGATTTTACGGATTGGTTCGGAACGTTTAGCGCTCCTAGTCGATGTCATTTTGGAGCAACAGGACATTGTCTTGAAGCCCCAAAGTCAACTGCTCAAACGGGTTCGCAATATTTCCGGTGCCACTATCCTAGGGACGGGAGAGGTTTGCATGGTGCTCAATCCTCCCGATTTGTTCAAGTCGGCAAGGAAAGCGATTGTCTCCGTCACGGTTAAGGAGTTAGCCGAGCAAGCACAAGTCAAACAAAAAATTCTCCTGGTTGAAGACTCCATTCCCATTCGGACTCAGATGAAGCGGATTTTGGAGAGTGCGGGTTACGATGTCACGGCGGCGGTAGACGGTGAAGATGGCTTCAACAAACTGAAGGTAGATACCTTTGTGGCGGTGGTTTCGGATGTACAAATGCCCAATTTAGATGGGCTGGGACTGACTGCCAAAATTCGCCAATTCCGGGAGTACCAAGATTTGCCTGTAATTCTGGTGACAACCCTTGCCTCCGAGGAGGACAAACGCCAGGGAGCAGAAGCAGGGGCAAATGCATACATCACAAAGGGTGACTTTGAGCAAGGTGTTTTGTTTGATACGTTAAGGAAATTAATCCGATGACAACATCCAAAAAAGTAGTTTTGGTTGAAGATTCCCCCGTAGCGTTGGAAATCCTGCAACGATTGCTAAATTCTTCACCAGAGGTTGATGTGGTCGGCACCGCACGCGATGGTGTTGAGGGTTTGGAGGTGATTAACAGGACGCAGCCGGATGTGATTTGTACAGACTTGCTCATGGAAAACATGGATGGTCTGGAATTAACCAAGCGCGTCATGGCTGAAAACCCGCGACCGATTTTGGTGATCAGCAATTTTGTGCAAAAGACAGATGTTGATAATGTCTTTCGCTTGTTGCAAGCCGGAGCCTCAGATGTTTTCCCCAAACCTTCAACCGATTCGCCCACCGATTATGAACAACTCAAAGCCGCACTGGTTACCAAAATCAAAATTCTTTCCAATATGAAAGTGACTGCCAAACGACCAGGACAGTCGCTGAGCGCCAAGCCGATGGCCTCTGGGGCATTTTCAGGAAATCAACCCCTGATGAGGAATGTCAGCGCTCGCGTTAAAGTAATCGCGATCGGGGCTTCCACAGGCGGCTTGCAATCCATTCAGAAGATTGTCACCCAACTGCCATCCAATTTCGCCCTGCCCATTATTTGTACGGTACACGTCAGTACAGGTGTTTTGTCAGGATTAATTAATTGGCTCTCCAGTGAATGTTCATTGAAGGCGAAAGTTGCTGAAGTTGGGGAATCTCCTGCACCAGGAACCATTTATTTTGCTCCAGAGAAATGCGATCTGGAAATAGACATGCGGGGTAAGTTCATTTATTCAAACTGTCCTGTAGACAACAAGCATTGTCCCTCTATCAGCGTCGCCTTCAAATCGATCGCCAAGTACTATGGCAAGGCAACGGCTGGGGTGTTATTAAGCGGCATTGGTCGTGATGGTGCAGAAGGTTTGCAGGCCATTGCTCAAGCCGGAGGCATCACAATTGCCCAAGACGAGAAAGGCGGTGCGGCCTATGGCATGGTCAAAGAGGCGATGAGCTTGAATGCTGTGCAACAGGTGCTGACAATTGACAAAATTGCTCCGTTCTTGCTGAAGACTCTATCCGAATGAGCAGTAAACAGTGAGCAGTGACGGGTCATTGATTGCTGCTGCGCTGCACTAGGAGACTTGGATTGGCAGTGAGAGGCTACCCAATTTCATCACTCTTGCTAGAAAATATTCCTAAAACCCTGTTTTTGTAGAGGCGTTAGCGTTAGTCCAACGGTAGCGCCTTTTTTTCATAGAAAACGGCGAAACAGGTACGCGTTTTTAGCCGTGAGCGTGTCAATCCATGCCGTTGCCATCCCCCCACTCAATCTCATGCTCATAAAATGCCTTGAAGGACTTGGGGCAGGAAAGTTGGAATCGGGTGTGTTTGGCGTTCACGCCCTCTTGAAAGCGATTGTGAATTGTTTCGGATCGCTTGTACAGTCGCTTGTATATTGTCAGGTTGGGGCACACCACCACCAGCTCGGTTAAGCCGTTCTTGTGGCTGGTGATTCTCCATTCACAATGGCTAAATAGGGCTTTGAGAGAACTGTCGAGCTTTTCATAGAGGTGCTGTCGTTGTTCTCTGACCGCTGTTAGCTCTCTGGCTAGAGCCAAATCTTCTGGTGAAAGAGGAGACGGTTGATCAGGATTGTCTTGACTCATGACTTTTCTTACCAGTTGGGCGGGGTGCTAAATCCTCCGAGCCGCTTATAGAAAAAATAAGAATGTGGAATTCGGAAGAATCCTTGGCTAAAGCTGGAGAAATGTAACAGAATGCAAAGTATAATGAGACCCAGAGAACACTTATCAGCACCTAACTAAGAGTATTACCATCACATGCGAGTTGCGATCGCTGGAGCAGGTTTAGCAGGACTTGCCTGCGCCAAATACCTTACCGATGCGGGTCACACCCCGATTGTCCTAGAACGCCGAGACGTTTTGGGCGGCAAAGTTGCAGCGTGGAAAGATGAAGACGGGGACTGGTATGAGACCGGTTTACACATCTTCTTCGGTGCCTATCCCAATATGTTGCAACTGTTCAAGGAGCTGGATATTGAAGATCGGTTGCAGTGGAAAGAACACTCCATGATCTTTAACCAACCGGAAACACCCGGTACTTACTCCCGATTTGACTTTCCGGATTTACCCGCACCGATTAATGGCATCGTAGCGATTCTTCGCAATAACGATATGCTGACTTGGCCGGAAAAAATTCGTTTCGGTTTGGGCCTGATTCCAGCCATCATCAACGGGCAGAAGTACGTGGAGGAGATGGACAAATACTCTTTCTCCGAGTGGCTCAAAAAACAAAACGTGCCGCCGCGAGTGGAGAAGGAAGTCTTCATCGCCATGTCCAAGGCGCTGAATTTTATCAACCCTGATGAAATTTCTTCAACCGTCATCCTTACTGCCTTGAATCGCTTTCTTCAAGAAAAGAACGGTTCTAAGATGGCGTTTTTGGATGGTTCTCCTACGGAGCGACTTTGCCAACCAATGGTGGATTACATCACTCAGCGAGGTGGGGAAGTGCGGTTAAATGCACCGATTAAAGAATTTTTGCTCAATGCTGATGGTACGGTGCGGGGGTTCCTGATGCGTGGCTTGAATGGGGCAACGGATGAAGTCCTAACAGCCGATGTGTATGTATCGGCAATGCCGGTAGACCCCTTGAAGGTGATGCTCCCTGAACCTTGGCGGGAGATGGATTTCTTCAAGCAGCTGGATGGTTTAGAGGGCGTTCCTGTGATCAACTTGCATCTGTGGTTTGATCGCAAGCTGACGGAGATTGACCATCTGCTATTTTCGCGATCGCCCCTGCTCAGTGTCTACGCCGATATGAGCAACACCTGTAAGGAATATGCCAATCCCGATCGCTCCATGCTAGAACTCGTGTTGGCACCTGCGAAGGATTGGATTTCCAAATCTGACCAGGAAATTGTCAATGCCACAATGGCCGAGTTGGAAAAACTCTTCCCCAACCACTTCTGCAGTTCTGACCCAGCCAAACTGCTGAAATATAAGGTCGTCAAGACTCCGCGATCGGTTTATAAGGCAACGCCAGGACGTCAACAGTACCGTCCGTCCCAAGTTACGCCGATTGACAACTTTTATTTAACGGGCGATTACACCATGCAACGTTACTTAGCGAGTATGGAGGGTGCCGTACTTTCTGGTAAGCTGACAGCGCAGGCTATTGCGAGGAGTCCGGAGAAAGGTGTCAGTCGCCAAGAGTCAGAAGTCCAATTCGCTTCTACACCCTAGCCCCTAGTTCCTAGTCCCTAGTCCCTAACCTCTAGCCCTTAGCTTGCCGCCTGCTACGAATGCTCCAACTGTCTAATCCATCCCGCATGAGAACGCTGGCCTCCCAGTCGGAAGCTTACGAATATTGCCGCCAAATTACGGCAAAGTACTCCAAAACGTTTTATCTTGGCACGCTGCTGATGCCAGAAGAAAAACGTCGAGCAATTTGGGCGATATACGTCTGGTGTCGTCGGACTGACGAACTGGTGGATGGCCCTCAAGCTCGTTTAACCACACCCGAGACACTAGATCGATGGGAACAACAGCTCGAATCCGTGTTTGCGGGACATCCGATAGACGACCCTGATGTGGCGTTGGTCGATGCGCTGGAACGCTTCCCTCTGGATATTCAGCCATTTCGGGATATGATTGCCGGTCAGCGGATGGATTTGTACCGCAGTCGGTATAAGACGTTTGAGGAGCTACAGCTCTACTGTTACCGCGTGGCGGGAACGGTGGGTTTAATGACTAGCCCTGTTTTGGGGGTTGATGCCTCAGATGTCAAAGCGCCCTGGGATTACCATCAACCGACCTACAATCCAGCCGAAGAAGCGATCGCGTTAGGAATTGCCAACCAACTAACCAACATTCTGCGGGATGTCGGGGAAGATGCACAACGGGGTCGAATCTACCTTCCCTTGGAAGAGCTAGCGCTGTTTGACTACACAGAGGAAGACTTATTCAAAGGCGTTGTTGATGAGCGCTGGTGCGCACTGATGCGCTTCCAAATTCAACGCGCACGTAAGTTTTTCAATCAGGCAGAAAAAGGCATCCGCTCACTCAGTTCCGACTCCCGTTGGCCCGTCTGGGCGGCATTAATGCTTTATCAAGGAATTCTCGATGTGATTGAACACAATCAGTATGATGTCTTTAGCCAAAGGGCTTACGTTCCCAAGCCGCAGAAGCTGCTGACATTGCCTATTGCATGGCTTAGAGCACAAGCCCTTTAAGCGTGGTTGTGCTCCTTGAATAAATAAAGAAGGACTTCATTGTACTTCATTAAACAGACTTGGCAGTCGGTATCAGCTTGTTTAGCTCCAAGTCAATTGGGGCATTAGAAGGCTTGCTTTCTTGCCAAGCTTTCTGAGTCCAAGCCTCCTTCAGGGAGGAAAGCTTGGCTGTTGTAAAGTGAAATGGATGGGGCGGTTCAGGTAAAAATGAAGCACAATCACTTTGCTGATACTTCACCAAACTGACTAACCAAGGTAAAAAGTCCATCACTTCTTCAGGTAATAGGGTTAACTCAAAGCACCAGCCCTGATTTAGCCCTCGACAGCCTCTTCTCCACTTCGCCGCTGTGGCTATACCACCGCCTTTGTTAACAGAAAGGCGAAGAATGAATGGACGTTCAGGAAGTAATTCATCAGGGGCTTTGTAAGCGTAAACACGCAGGTAATTGAACTGTTGTCTGTCATCTATCCAAAAGGCTATGGGGGGATTACCCGTA
Organism: Allocoleopsis sp.; assembly: GCF_036703385.1. Lineage (NCBI taxonomy): Bacteria > Bacillati > Cyanobacteriota > Cyanophyceae > Coleofasciculales > Coleofasciculaceae > Allocoleopsis > Allocoleopsis sp. The sequence goes on from NZ_DATNPA010000076.1 coordinate 17,163, forward strand.
GATGGATGGCTGGTCGTAATACTCACCGACATATTCATGGCGGCAGCAAAGCCAGAGTAAAATTCGCCTCTGATCTGGGAAATAATACGTATTGCTTCTGGAGTCATAAGTTAAAACCTGTGAGGAAACATTGGCTCAATCGCTCTCTTAAGCGCTGCTGATGAACTCATTGAATTCACCAAGCTTCGCGTTTAAGACGGGTTTGATTTAAAGCGATAATGTCTCTTACTCTGCTTATGTCTGGCAATTTCTTTGCGCTTGCGCTTTTCTAGAGGCGTTTCAAAGTGGCGATGCTTCCTCATATCTGGAAAAATTCCGGCTTTAGAAACTTCTCGCTTAAACCGACGGAGGGCTGACTCAATCCCTTCGTTTTCGCCGAGAATTACTTGGGTCATCCTATCTCCTTTAATCCTATTGACAATGTAAAATCTTCTAATCTACACACCGACTGAAGTAGAGTCTCCCTGTGAGCTAGTGGGATGTTGGCCTAGCGCTGGAACTGAAGTGAGGGCCTAGCTCAGTCCGGAGGTGAAGCCAATCCAAAATCCTCAATCAGTTGACCCTGCTTCCGGTACAACGAACCTATTTTAGCGGAACGTCTAAGAAACTAGCAGGGCGAGTTGGGGAAGTTGGGTATGAACCATCCAGTAAGCTAGAGCTGAAAAAAGGGTAGACTCCTTGTCTACCCTAAGACCTCAGAGTTCAATTTTGAATCTCGAAGCTTAATTGTAGTTGCGCCTTGAAGATCTACCTGAGTTGCCCCAATTCCCTCCACCAGAGGGTCTTCTGTCTTCACGAGGCTTAGCCTTATTAACCTTAAGGTCACGACCCATCCACTCAGCACCATCAAGAGCCTCAATCGCCGCTGTTTCTTCTGCCTCGCTTTTCATTTCTACAAAAGCGAAACCTCTTGGTCTCCCGGTTTCCCGATCTGTAGGCAATTGAACTCGATTGACGGTGCCATATTCTGCAAAGATCTCGTTAAGATCTGCTTCTGTGACCTCATACGATAGATTGCCGACATAAATAGACATGGAGATTCTCCCGAATCAGTGGTGTAGAGAACTAGATTCGGGCAGTGGCTTGTCAGTACTAAAGAGTGCAAACTACGCAGCCGAATTTAATGTTCTGTCGGGATTGTAACACACAAGCAAACAAGCGGTACCGCAGCTGGTGGGGGAT